>JBCDHA010000263.1:0-5822 GCA_038750705.1 Bacteroidota bacterium | reverse complement strand
CTTTATCCGAAAAACAATTAAGGACAACCGGTACGGCAAGGCAGTATACCATCACCCTTGAAGAATTTCTCAAATCAATAATCGGTCATGAAAGGCATCATGTTAATGTTATTAAAGAAAAATATTTGAATGGAATTTAGTTAGGTTCATCTTCTTTTAAAGTAATAGAAGAAAGGTATTCCCAGCAATATAATCCCGGATCCATATAAAGCCGGCCAGGGAGCCTCAATCAATCCATTCAGTACCAGTGCAAAACTGACGAATACAAACAATCCAAAAAGCAACTTTTGAGCTGAGTTGAATGTCACGTTCTTGTTAAAAAAAAGTGTAGAAACCGCCAACCCTGAAAAAAGAACAATGCTAAAACCGGTGTATATCAGGATTTCCTCAAAAGTGCCCGTGACCACCAAAACAATGCTCCATATCGATTGTAGAATAATGGCAATATGCGGGGTGTTAAACTTTCTATGGATCTGTTGAATAGGATTTGGTAAGAGGCCATCTCGGGCCATGGCAAAATAGATTCTTGGCCCGGTCATGATCATGGCACTGACACTACTTATCAAAGCCAATAAGATAATTAAATTAATAGCCAGCGCTCCGTTGAGCCCCAATAATTTATTGGCCAGGTCGTAAGCCGGATCTACTAACCCTGCGATTTGCGCTGTTCCCAATACTTTCACAAACATGATATTGATAAGAAAGTAGATCAGGAAAACCGCACCAACGCCAAGAACCGTGGCTCTGACCATATTCTTTTTAGGGTCCTGGATTTCTTCTACCACATAGACGGCGGCGTTCCAGCCACTATAAGTAAAAAATACCGGAATAAGGATCAACAGGAATGAGCTAAAAGAAAAAACGGGAGTAGTGGATTTAGGTACGGCATCAACCGGACCGGAAAGAAGACCAGCCACGACAAGAACTAAAAGTGCAATAACCAATAAGCCATTCAGAACGTGGTGTAAGCTACTTCCGAGTTTCACGCTTATAATATGAATAAAGGAGCTGATGCTTATCAATGCTACGGCTATGAGTGTACCGGATACCTGGTCTAAGAGCCCTCCAAAGTTCTGAAGGTAGCTGGCAAAGCCTATGGCCGAGGCTGCAATGGCTCCTGAAAAGCCGGCTACAAAAGATGCCCAGCCACTAAGAAAACCTAATAGCGAACCCAGACTTCGTTTAATGTAAGTATATTCTCCACCGGCTTTTGGATAGGTTGCTGCTAGTTGAGTATATGCCATGCCTCCAATGAGAGCGAAGACGCCTCCAATTACCCAAGTGAGCAGGTAGTAAAAAGTAGTAGGTACGGCAGCCGCTATGATTCCCAGGGTAGTGAAAATACCTACCCCCACCACTTTGGCAAAAATCAAGGCGGCAGCATCAAGCGTGCCTAGTTTTCTTTGAAGCGCTTTCAAATTCCCTCGATAGGCTGAGCAATTAACAGCCAAAGAACGTCTTCTTTATTTTGTCCACGCTCAATAAAAGGGTCTTTCTTGCGAAGAATGCGGTAGCCTGATTTTTTCAGATCTTCAATCACATACTTCATGTCAATCTCATGCTTACCTTCCTGTTTGCTCCGGGTTCTGCCCTGCGGTCATTTTGAATAGGTTCAAGAACGACCAGTTTTCCAACAGGCCTTAGTGCATTCTTCACATGTTTGAGAATATCCATATGATCATCCATCTCATGATAAGCGTCCATTATAAACGCATAATCGATGGACTCTTTAGGCAGCTTGGGATCATCATAGTCACTATGTATGGTTTCTACATTAGATATGTTTCTGCTGTCCAATAGACCACCAAGCTTGCTGAGATGTGAATGGTTTACATCCACTGCATAGACTTTGCCTGAACTACCCACCCGGTTTGAGAACTTGATAGTCATGTATCCCTGGTGTGACCCTATGTCAGCAACTGCATCCCCGGATTTTATACCCATCTCTTTCATTATCTCAGGTGCCTTTTGCCAGTGGTCACGCTCTTGCCATTTGTCTGAGCTGTATATGTTTTGCACTGTAACCTGGCTAGCAAATAGAAGCAGAGCCACTAGGTTGTGGGCCATTGGCGATGAGCCTTATTTAATAAAGTGGACAAAACTTAAATAAGCGCTGATCTTTAACAACTTCTTATCCTTGATGATGAAGAATTTTCAATCAGACAATTTTGTACATTAAGGCGCCTAAAAGCATCCAGCCTGAACTCGTTAATCGTATATTGTCAAGAAAAGCCAATCCATCAAAAACCTAGGCCTTCTTTCAAAGCGTGATAACCTGTTCGGCTCACGGGTATTTTAGCACCTGTTTTTAACAAAGCGAGATAACTATCCTTGCTATAAGCCTCAATTTTGTCGATTCTATTTACCGCAACAATATAGGACCGGTGTACCCGAATGAATTTGTCTTGCGGAAGCGCACTTTCCAGGAACTTCATGCGAACCTGTTTCAAGTATTTTTGCTCCTCAGAATGTATCGCCACATAATCGTCCTGTGCCTCAAAATAATCTATCGTATCCAGGTCGAGAATGACGATCTTGCTTCCTAGCCGAATGACGATCCTGTCCAACTCATCAATGGCATTTCTGTGTTCGTCTACCAGATTGCTAAGTGTTTCTTTATTGTCACCCTTACCCTGAAGTTTTTCCAAAGCTTTCTCAATGGCCGAATCGAAGCGGTCTTGCGAATAGGGCTTCAGAAGGTAATCCACTGCATTATTTTCAAAAGCCTTGATGGCGAATTCATCATAGGCTGTACTGAATACGATTACCGGCGGCTCATCAAGAAGCTCGAGCATTTCGAATCCGGTAAGTTTAGGCATTTGGATATCTAAAAAAACGACATCAGGTTTTTCATCATGAATCAACTTCACACCTTCAAAACCGTTTTGACACTCCCCAATAATTTCAAAACCGGTATGCGGTTTCAGGTAAGCTTTAATAATATCGCGTGCCAGTTTTTCGTCATCAATAATCAATACTCTAGTCATGATGTAGTGTCTTGAGGTATTAAAAGCTTAATAGTAAATTGGTTATGGTTTTTTTCAATGGTAACAAGATCGGAAATTCCGTAAATAAGCTCCAGCCTGTTTCTAATATTTTTTAACCCTATCCCTTTTCCTTTTTGAGGAATGGCCTCAGAATCGTAGTCATTGGTAATGCTTATATGAAGATTGCCGTCACGGCAGTGACAGTCCGTTTCAACAGTTACACCTTCGAGCTGTTCATAAACTCCATATTTAATGGCGTTCTCGTAAAGTGGTTGCAATATCATATTCGGAACCTTCAGTTGCTCACACTTACCATCAAAAGAGTTGATCAGCTTCAAGCGCTCTCCGAAACGTACCTTTTCTATATCCAGGTAAAGCTCCATACGTTTTAACTCTTCCTTGATTGTTTGAAGCTCTTGATTACCCCGGCCAAGAGATGATCGAAAAAAATCTGATAACTTGATTACCATCTCCCGGGCTTTCTCCGGTTCCGTAATAGTTAAAGAACTAATGGAGTTTAGACTATTGAAAATAAAGTGCGGATTGATTTGAAATTTGAGCATATCCAGTTCCGACTGTTTCAATAAGCTCTGCAGTTCCAATTCTTCAGCTTCCTTTTCCTTTAAGTCGCGATTTGACTTAAGAAGATAATAAATCATTACGATCACAACCATTACCAGAGCGCCGATGAATATTCTCCAGGGGAGTGTGGCGGTAAGAAAAGTCTGATAATCAGTATTGTTATTAATTGCGTCTGCAAGGCTGTAGCTTGCGTACGATACCATGGAAACGCCTACTAATACGGCTGCAATGAGGTTAAAAATAGCCGATGTATTACCGCCTTTCGGCGATAAATACTGCACAACATACCAAAAGGCCATCCCTAACCCTGCTATGGGCAAATTGTGAATAACACTATCCAGAATAGCCGCATAAAGTGAAAAGCCAAAAACAAAAAAGAGCAAAAAAGAATAGGCGGCCATTACGGCCACCCATACGGAGAAATATAAAATAAGCGCTTTACCTGAAAATGGATGTCTCACGGACTAAGCCAGTTTTATATCGCCTCCTCCAAACATTACGAAGCCTTTTATCACCAGTACTTTGCTGGAATCCGGCACTACCTGCACAGACGACTTTCGTTTATCTGAAAATCCGCCCAGTATTGAGAACACTTCTACCTGTACTGACCAGTCGGCAGGAACTTTAATTTCAGTGCCCCCAAACAGTATAAATAAGTCAAGTTCGTGCCTCCCGTCGGCAAGGCGTGCATTTCCGAGTTCTATGTTTGATCCACCAAATATCGCTGTGATCTTACCTCCTTTAAACTCCTGCGAGTCTACCGTTCGGTCTCCTCCTCCAAAGACCGCGAAGTCATTGATGAAGTCGATATCATTTTTTTTTTCAGGATCTAGTTTTGTTTGGTTTCTTCTAAGTATGAGCGAAGCGCCGATGATTATCACAATTGCAGGCCAGAAAATATGCCAAATGTCTCTGAAATTAATATAGTAGTAGTCATCAAGAATTAGAAAAACACCGATTACCGTAAATATTAAACCCGCTTCTATTTTCTTTCTTACAAAAAGTAAGAAAAGACCAATGACTGTAAAAAGCGATCCGAACGATATTATGATATCGCTTATGAAATAGGGAATAACACGTAAGTTGTCCAGCAACCAAACTGACCCAATGGCTACTATTAGAATCCCTAACCATAATCGTTTGTCGCTTGTATTTTTCTCTTCCATGACGTTGACGTTTTGTTAATCAAGTATACCCAATTTAACAGACTATGTTCAGGGCTATCGGTGAATGCCGGATGAGTATCGGTGAATGCCGAATAAAGGTTTGTGGATGAAGAGATCAAAACGTAACCGTAACTATAACTTTAATTCTTATCCCTAAACTGATCGGGATTTAAGCAAACAGTATGGTAAGTGGGAGAGGCGAGACTTGCATCAATTGATCCCTATTAGCATCGCTTATACCCGTAGGCTTACTCATTAAATTGTCTGCGAATTTTCTAACCACTGAGAAGTCAGGTTTACCCAGCGCATCGTGTGTAAACCTGCCTGTAAACTTTATATTTGGCCTTTTTTTGCTGCCTTTTTCATCTTCTCATTGGCATATATTGCCACCTCAACCCTACGGTTAGACTGCCTGCCAGCTTCGGTGCCATTGTCCTCCAAGGGTTGTGATTCCCCATAACCTATGGACGTCATTCGGCTGGCTACAACACCTTTTTGAATCAACATTCGCTTAACAGATTCAGATCTTTTTTCAGAAAGTGTTTGATTGTATTCATCTGAGCCGGTGTCATCCGTATGCCCTTCAATTAAAATCTCGGTGTCCTCATATTTATTCAATACACTGGATAGATCTGTCAGATTGCTTTGGCTGGAAGATCTCACAGTAGAAGAATTTACATCAAACTGTAAGCCTTCATTAAAGGTGATAAGAATACCTTCGCCTACTCGCTGGACGGTGGCGCCTTCGAGATCTTTTTGAAGTTCCTCAGCTTGCTTATCCATCTTTCTGCCAATAAGCGCACCGGCAGTACCCCCTACAGCCGCACCTATAATGGCTCCCACAGCCGTGTTTCCTGCTTTATGGCCTATCAACGCACCCAGTGCACCCCCCGCAGTAGCTCCTATAGCACCCCCTTTAGCTGTGTTACTCACCTGACAAGAAGAAATTAACATAGCGCCAACTAATGTTAAGACGGTAAATTTTAGCGTGAAATTGTCTTTCATTTTTCTGTTTTATTTACGCGCCAAAGCTACAGTGAAATTCACTGTTGTTGCCTTACATTATGGTTATTAATCTTCGATTTCG
>JBCDHA010000262.1:0-5823 GCA_038750705.1 Bacteroidota bacterium | reverse complement strand
ACTTTGGTAAGGAATCTTGAAAGCTCTTCTTTTTTGGATACGTCAGCCACGGAAGTAATTACCCGTACCGAATACTGTTTTGATATATCACGTTCAAGCTTTTGAAGGTCTTGTTCGTTTCTGGCACATGTGGCTATATTGAAACCTTCAGAGGCGCATTTCTCTATAATGGCCCTGCCTATACCCTTTGTGCCCCCGGTGACGACGATATTTTTCTTCATATCAAAAACGATTTAGGGCGAAAATTATAACTAATTGATTTTATGAACAACTAAGATATGCTCATTACACAATTAGGATAATGAAGAGCAAAACATATCTCTTATATTAGTGGCCGATGGAAGCGTTAGGTAAGTATTTCATATTTCTTGGCAAGCTTCTCGTTAACCGAGAGTCATTTGGTACTTACGTTAAACTAGTGATTGACGAGTGCATGGCCATTGGTATAAATTCCATATTCCTCGTTTCACTGGTGTCCTTCTTCATGGGAGCTGTTACCACCATTCAAACGGCCTACAACCTTGTGAGCCCATTGATCCCGGATTATGTTATTTCCCTGGTGGTGAGAGATATGACCATTTTAGAGTTAGCGCCCACGATCATCGGGGTTATCTATGCCGGCAAAGTAGGGTCTAGTATGGCCAGCGGCTTGGGTACAATGCGAATAAGCGAACAAATAGATGCGCTTGAGGTAATGGGAATTAACTCTACCAGTTATCTGGTTTTGCCTAAACTCCTGGGGTCATTGTTCATGTATCCATTGTTAGTAATACTCGCAGGGCTTTTATCGATTGTAGGCGGCTACCTGGCCGGCCAGCTAACAGGTGTGATAACACCCACTGAATACATTTACGGTATTCGATTTGAGTTTAACCCCTACATGGTAACCTTTGCTATGATAAAATCATTTGTTTTTGCTTTTCTTGTAGCTACTATTTCTTCCTTTAAGGGGTATTATACTACGGGCGGGGCTGTAGAAGTAGGTAAGGCAAGTACATCTGCGGTTACACAAAGTGTAATTGCCATACTCACGGCTGACTATTTATTGGCACAACTTTTACTGAAATGATAAGAATTGAAAACATTCATAAATCATTTCAAGGCAAGACCGTACTGAACGGAATAAGCGGTGTTTTCGAGCAGGGCAAGCCTAACTTGATTATAGGCGCCAGTGGCACGGGAAAAAGCGTTCTACTAAAATGCATAGTAGGGCTCATTGCTCCTGACGAGGGGCATATCTATTATGGTAACAAGGAGTTTACCAATGCATCCAGAGATACAAAAACCGAAATTCGTAGAGAAATAGGTATGTTATTTCAGGGAGGTGCCTTATTTGACTCAAAAACGGTAGAAGAAAATGTAATGTTTCCCCTCGATGTGCTCACCAAAATGCCCCCTGACGAAAAAATTGATCGAGTGAACTTCTGCTTAAAACGCGTAGGGCTTGAAGGTCAAAACAAAAAAATGCCTTCAGAAATAAGTGGTGGCATGCAAAAGCGCGTGGGTATAGCCAGAGCCATTGTCAATAATTCTCATTTTCTATTCTGCGACGAGCCTAACAGTGGATTGGACCCTCAAACGTCAATCTTAATTGATGATTTGATACTTGAAATTACCGAGGAGTTTAACATAACCACGCTGGTGGTAACACATGACATGAATTCAGTTCTTGGCATTGGCAGTAAAATCATGTTTTTATATGAAGGCATCAAATGCTGGGAAGGAACTAAAGATGAGATAACAGATTCCGGGGTAAAAGAATTTGACGATTTCGTTTTTGCTAATAAGGTAATGCAGCGGTTGCGCTGATAATATTATGATAATCAAAAAAATATTCGGGGTCGTTTACATTTCATTTGCGTTATGGTATGCTTATATCCGTCGGGATTTCATCCTTGGCCATCCCGCCATGAATTTCGACTATATTTCTTCCATTTTAATCCCTTTAGGATTAATAGCATTAGGCATATTCAGGATTAGGAAGTAATTAGAATAATGCACTCATCTGTACCCGCCCGACATGGGCTATATTATTGCTGCCAGATTTACGACCATCATAAACGATGTTCAACTGCAAACCACCGGTGATTTTTTGCTGCCAGTTAAGAGACCATATGTAGTTAGTACCGGGCCGTAGCGCCTGCAAAAGCTCGTACCCTAAAGGCGTGTTTTCTTCACCGTTAAATTCAATATCGGTAATTCTAAAGCTGGCATTGAGCGAGCTCTTAACCGCCCTATTGTACTTAATTTCTACAATGCCCTCATTAAACTGAGCATACTCATCACTTTCTTCTGTAAATACATTCTTTTTATCCTGATAGCGGTACTGTGCTGTAACACGGAACTTCAAATTCGGCTGCCAGGAAAACTCAGGGTTTACTCTCTGTTCATCGATTTTGTATTGACGGCCACTCAAAAAGTCTGAATCAGCAACCTTTTCTGACACTGCCGTTTTCAGCCTCAGGTTAAATTGACGGGAAAAGTTATAACGTCCATTAAAACCATATTCATTTTTATTTCTTAATTCAAAACCATTGCTTAATAACTGTTTATTACGCTGGCTTATGATAACGGCCTCCATGCCAAACGATGAACTCAGGCGGTTGAAGAAAAAGGTGGATCTGAGATTTCTTTTTTCACTTAAAATAAAATTCTCATCCAGATCACTAATAAAGCCTATCAATCTGGCTTTTAAATCACTATCGGTAGTTTTTAAATCAGCGGTCCATGAAGTGTTATTGGAGAATTTCGAAAGTAGTGATTTAAGGCCGCCGGAATTTCTCCATTTTCTCGGCAGTTGTAAATTAATGCGGTATATGATCAAATTCTGAAATGCTGTAATAAACTCCGTTCCCGGAGTAAATATTTTAGCATAGTCGCGCTCATCTGGCGTAAGCGCCTCAAAAAATTCAGTCAGATCCTGAACACCGTCGTCATTTAAGTCGCGCCAGGTATGGGTGCCCTGCCCCGGCGACACCCTCACATAAACGAATTCACGCCTTAATTCACGCCCATTCGCTACAGAATAGGTCAACTGAGAACTAATATGCCGATCAAGCCAATTCCCGGACCAGTCTAACCTACCTGATACCGTCTCCTCTTGCTTACTTTCTCCTTTGAGCTTTAATGTGCGATAATTCATAATTGCTTTTACCCGGTTGTTACCATAGTCACGTTCAAAACTGGCCTGACTGGTTTGAGAACTGGAAAAATCACTTAGCTCACCGCTTAAAGGACGCTTATCTTCTCTATACGCATATTCAATATCGAATCTTGTTTTGGAATCTGCCAGATTCCTTATGTAGCCCTTATGCTCATTAAAAAACATGGCTGAAGATGTTACCGAATCACTCTCGTTGGATTTTACTATATTATGATCAATACTATACCGATACCCGGCGATCAGCCATGGGATTTCATAGGATGCATCCATTGAGAGTTGATCCCATGTGGACTTAACCTCATTTGTATTGTTCGACATCGAAAATACGTTGGACCTAAGCTGTAGCCCTCCTATCCGCTTGTCTACGGCCGCCCTGTGCTGGCTGCCGCTTACCTGATCACCACGTTCACGATTAGAAAAGTCATAACGCATGCTGTTATTTTGATCCTTCGTCAAATGAACTCCTGCATTAAAAATATTATCGTTGAATCGCCTTGTATCTGTTGTAGGATCATAGCTCCAGTCACGATCATATTCCACGTACCTGAATCGGTCAATGGCGTTAAAATTTTTATCATCGAACTCAAAATCAAGATAAGTGCTCACGTTATAAGTGGGTAATACTCCCCATTCTCTCTGTTGGCTCTTTAGACCCAGCTTAAACGCGTATCCATGGTCGTCATCAGAGTCAAAATCAGAAAAGAGATTCTTGTCATAATTGGAAAAAGCAACTTCAGTATAGATCGTTTCCTTCTCACTCAGCTGATAGCTTGCACCAAAAGTGGTCATCTGTCGCTTGTTAGGTACGGGAAGTGGGACCACCGGCTCAAATTGACCCTGAGGCACCCCGGATTCAGGAGATACCCATTGAAAAACTCGCCCGTTGGCGGTAGACTGAATTTGCACATAGTTTCCATTGCCGGCTCCTACATCTGAAAAAGCCACATTAAAAAAAGCGCTGTCCGGATCGGTGGAGTATTTAAATATGCGCGTTGGGTTTCCATCTGCATCGGTCGTATCCTTCTGCGCATATAATACGATCTCCGGCGAAAAAGCAACACTGTCAGCCCCGCTCGCTACGGCCCTATCCAGATCATCGCCAATCTCGCTTAAAAGCTGCTTGTTATCGTTAGTAAGGTCGAATGTTAAAGGCCTGTTCCTGTTATCAGCCTCACTGTAAGTATCAACTTGGAGCTTAAGTTTTCCCAACGTTTGCCGGTGACTAGCCGTAGATATGGTTCGGTTAAAATTCTCATCGGAATACTCGTAGTCAACGCGTATTCTTGAAAACTCAGTGATTAAAACTCGATTGGTAAAAGTGACCTCTCCTATGTTATAGTCAATCACATAGTCTTTGTTAAAACCTCTTTCCAAACGCTTACCATCTAAAAATATCCGCTCGGAGTTCGCCAGTATAATAACAAAAAGCTCATTATTAGGTCCGGGAACCCGATAAGGGCCGAGGGAACCTTCTATGGGATCTATTGATACAGATGAAAACTGACCTTTGGCAACAGAAACTCCCACAGAGGTAAGCGCCTCACTTTTACCTAATTTATAACTTACTCTGGCCTGTGCTCCCTGTACGTTCTTATAAAACCTCAAGAAATTTGATTCCGGGTTTTTAAGTACTATATCACCGCCTTTCAGCGAGAAGTTTTTGTTATATAGTTCGATCAGAACGTTATCAAAATCCTGAAGTTGTTGTGTATTTCCCTCCGGTTGATACGGAACATTCTGATCGGTAATATTGGCGCGGATATTTAAGTCGTCCGTCAGTTTCCCCTCAAGGTTGAGATTCAAAGTAGAGTTGACAAAAACATCCTGATTATTTCCAAAAGAAATTCCCCGGCTGATACTTCCGCTTTTATTTATCGTTGGAGTATCAAAAAGTTGCTCTCTCTTTAGAATACCGGGATCATTAGGTGCGTCTTTAAACAAGGCGTCTGCATTGTAAAGGGCTAAACTTCTATGAAAATAGCGCTGGTGAAAGCTTACAGGTAGCACTTTGTAACATATAAGCACAGAGTCATAAGTTTCTTCAGTTTGAACCAGTGCCTTTCCTTTAGAAATGTCGTACTTAATTATAACATCATCAACTTGAGTTGTTATTGACTCAGGCTCCACTGAAAGACTGTCCAGTTCAAACGAACTGTTAAATGTACTAATCCATTTGCAGCGGTCATTTGAAAGTTGAGCCAATACACGCGCAGGTAAAATAAGCAATAGCAGTATTATCAACCACCTCATTACTTTTCTTCAGTAGAAAGCTCTATAAAGAAAGAAGTACCCTTGCCTAGTTCTGTTTCGAACCATATTTTTCCTCCCGCATGCTCTACGCCATGCTTGGCAATTGCCAAACCTATGCCGGACCCTCGTTCTTTAGTACTAAAGTTGGGAATAAATACCTTCGCGCGGACCTCTTCCCGAATTCCCGAGCCACTATCGGTAATTTCCAGCCTGACCCGCTTATTGCCAACAGAAGTTAGTTTAACTCCGATGTGGGCTTCATTTTCATCCGAGGCTTGAATGGCATTAAGTATGATATTGTTAATAATTCTCCCCATCAATTGTTCATCACCCAAGGTATATACCGGCTCGACATCAATTTGTAAGCCTATATTAACACCTTTGTTAGATTTATGAAGACTGACGGTGTT
>JBCDHA010000261.1:0-5829 GCA_038750705.1 Bacteroidota bacterium | reverse complement strand
ATTTAATAACGGTGACCCATCGAATGATCAAATGTACGATAGACAGGCAGATGGAGCCCGGTTAAGAAGTTTCGCAGGAGGTGACATAAAAGGAGTAACTCAAAAAATTAATGATGGCTATTTTGAAACTATGGGCATTACCGCTATTTGGCTTACGCCTATTTGGGAGCAAGTTCATGGGTTCACAGATGAAGGTACCGGAAAAACGTACTCATATCATGGCTATTGGGCTCGCGACTGGACTGCCGTAGATCCTAATTTTGGAACTTTTGAAGAATTAAAGGAAATGGTGGATACTGCCCATGCCAATGGCATCAGAATACTAATGGATGTGGTGGTTAATCATACCGGACCTGTTACGGAGGCTGATTCTCAGTGGCCCGATAATTGGGTAAGAACAGAACCAACATGTACTTACACCAATGCGGAAACTACAATCAGTTGTACTCTTGTTGACAACTTGCCCGACATATATACCGGCAGCAATGAACCTGTAGAGCTACCTGAGTTTCTTATCAGTAAGTGGAAAGAAGAAGGAAGATATGAGCAGGAGATAGCTGAGTTAGATGCTTTTTTCAGCAGCACCGGTCACCCAAGAGCGCCGAGGTTCTACATCATGAAATGGATAGTAGATTACGTCAAAGAATTGGGAATAGATGGTTTTCGGGTGGATACAGCCAAGCATACGGAGGCTGAAATCTGGGGAGAGCTTAAAGCATTAGCCGTTGCCGCTTTTGAAGATTGGAAGAATGCTAACCCGGATCAAAAGCTTGATAATAGTCCTTTTTATATGACAGGTGAGGTATACAATTATAGTCTATACAGTGGTCAACAATTTGATATGGGAGAAGGTCAAATGGTGAATTTTTATGCCAATGGCTTCGAGAGCTTGATTAATTTTGCTTTCAAGGGAGATGCCAACAAGCCGGCAGAAGAACTTTTTAGTTTCTATTCTGACGTTTTAAACACCGGCGATTTAAAGGGCTACTCCATTCTCAATTACATATCATCTCATGATGACGGCGGCCCTTTTGATAAAGAAAGACAGCGCGTGTTCGAGGCAGGCACTAAGCTGCTGCTTACTCCGGGAGCATCACAAGTTTATTATGGTGATGAGACAGCAAGACCACTTGTGGTTGACGGGGCGAATGGGGATGCCAACCTCAGAAGCTTCATGAATTGGGAAGAGTTATCAAATAATGTAGCACGAGATGGCTACACAATCAGCGATGTACAGCAACACTGGGCTAAGCTGGGAAGGTTTAGGAAACGGCACGTAGCCGTAGGAGCCGGCGTCCATGAAAAGATTGCCGATGTACCTTATACCTTTAAAAGAACTTTTTCCGGCCAAGGGCATAGTGATAAAGTTGTTGTAGCCATGGATTTCGAAGGTACAGATGTCACCGTTTCGGTAAGCGGGGTATTCGAAGACGGAACTGAACTTACCGAATACTATACAGGGCAGAAGCTTACGGTTGCAGGCGGTCAGGTTGCCGTTAACAATGCCGGATACCTCGTATTACTGGGTAAGTCATCAACCTGAATCAATGACAATTCCGGTTTATCAGGTTGACGCATTTACAGATGAACTGTTTAAAGGTAATCCGGCCGCGGTATGCCCTTTGGAAGAATGGCTTCCCAATGATGTATTACAACAGATAGCTGCCGAAAACAACCTTTCAGAAACTGCTTTCTTCGTTAAAAAAGACGTAGATTTTGAATTAAGGTGGTTCACTCCTACGGTAGAGGTGGCCCTTTGCGGACATGCCACTTTGGCTTCAGCACATGTACTGTTTGAACATCTTGAATACACTCAGCCCGGTATACATTTTCATACGGCAGAGAGCGGCACCTTAAATGTATCAAAATCAAAAGATGGTTTATGTATGGATTTACCTGTGGATAATCCTGTTGAAGCCACACCACCTCCAGCGCTATTTCGGGCTTTAGGCATTGATGAAACACCTTGCTACAAAGGAGAAACTGATTACTTAATCGTTCTTCAAGATCAACTTTCTCTTGATAAGATTAAGCCGGACTTTAGAGCGCTCGCAAAAATCGAGGCCCGCGGTATAATCGTAACCGCACCGGGTGAAAATCATGATTTTGTTTCTCGCTTTTTTTGCCCGCAAGTAGGTATTGACGAAGATCCTGTTACCGGATCAGCACATACTACATTGGTACCTTATTGGTCAACAAAGCTTAACAGAAGCAACATGACCGCTCAGCAACGGTCCAAGCGAGCGGGAGAATTGATTTGCAAACTTAATAACGACCGGGTTTTGCTGACAGGTAAAGCTGTAACATACCTTTCAGGTCAAATAAATATACAATAACATGCTTGCGTCTAAGAGATCAACATTATACAAAATACTAGTTCTACTTCTGATACCATTACCGTCTATGGCACAGTTCACCAGCGAAGAAAGAATCCAGGGATATAAAGTCTCTGATAATATGACGACATTTATTTTTGACCCGAAAGCCTATGACATAAAGGCACCCTCGAAAGTAGTGGTAACGGGTTCTTTTGTGAACTGGAGTTCTGATATGAACGATGCACAAAGAATACTCAAAAAACAAGCCGACGGATTTTGGTCGATTCAAGTCGAGAACGAAAATTATAAAACGGTACCTCCTTCTGCGGCTTTCAAATTCAGAGTAGATGAAGGGAAATGGTTAGACCCTCCAAAAGAGGCTACCAACGTCAAAGGAGGCAATCTTATCTTTCTTATGGGCATCACCCCTCCTGGTTTAAAGGCGGAAATACATGATGCTCGCACGATATGGGCAACGGTAGAAGGCGTAGAACGTTCATTCAAACCGGAAGACTATAAACTTACAAATGCCGCCGGTGAACAGATAGAGATCGAAACGGTATTACCTAATACCAAAACAAAAACTTTAATCAAGCCTAAGGGAGAAATCAATATTAAGAGGGTGTACTACCTTGAAATACCCTCGGAAGGTTTAAAAGCAGTTTGTTCTTATGATGGCTGGTTTCGACAGCTTTATTCGGATAAGGAGTTAGGCGCAAATATCCATGAAGGGAAAACCACTTTTAGGATATTTTCCCCAAGGGCTGAGCTCGTAAAGCTATATCTGTATCAAAAAATAAAAGACCAAAAGCCATTCCAGGTTATTGAAATGAAGCAGGACGTTGACGGTGTGTGGGAGGCATTCTTCGATCAAAATCTTAAAGGCGTTTATTATGATTTTACGGTCCACGGTCCTGATGAGCCGGGCAATCATTTTTACGAAGCCAACCCCGTTCACATTAGCGATCCATATGCAAGAGTGAGTGATGATACCTGGGGTAAATGCCGGGTCTGGAGTAAAACCTCACCGGCAACACCATTAAAAAATAGCATCCCAAAAATGGAAGATCTAATTGCCTACGAAGTACACGTTCAGGATTTTACGGATCGCTTGCCAGTTAATGACGATTTAACAGGCACCCTACCCGCTATGGTAACGCCTGGGCTTAAAAATAAGAAAGGTCAAAAAATTGGCTTTGATTACCTGGTGGACCTGGGTATCAATACTGTGCATTTAATGCCGGTTCAAGAGTTCCTTCATTATAAAGATGAGATTTGGAAACCTTCCTTCGAAAACGACCCTTATATGATCGAACAGGGTATAAGTGAAGAGAACTACCAATGGGGGTATCGTACTTCGCATTGCTTTGCCATCGAATCCCGGTTCAGACAGCGAGGCACAGAACCTGGCGCTGAACGAAACCAGTTCAGAGATCTGGTTCAAGCTTTTCATGATAAAGGCATTGCGGTAATTATTGACATAGTGCCCAACCATACCGCTGAAAATATGGATGCCAAAGGGTACTTTTTCCACTTTAACGTCCTGGACAAAATATATTATTACCGAACAAAGGACTTAGAGCATATTGGCGAATATGGAAATGAAGTGAAAACTGAGGACCGCCCAATGGTTCAGCGTTGGCTGATTGATCAGTGCAAGCATTTTATTGAGGAGTTTGGCATCGACGGCTTCAGAATTGACCTGGCCGGCCAGATTGACGAACAAACACTTATCGCTCTAAAGAGAGCATTAGGTGCTGATATAATCGTATATGGCGAGCCATGGATTGGCAGTAATGACCCTGCCTACGAAGCCAATCCAGATTGGGATTGGTATAAGGAAGATTCGCCGATCACCTTTTTCCAGGATGAGGGAAGAAATGCCTTCAAAGGACCAGTTTTTGATATTTCCAGCAAAGAAAAGGATCGTGGTTATGCAGGCGGGCTTGGCGAGTTGAGAGAAAATGTAAAAAAAGGATTAAGCAATACTTTCGCGGATGATAAAACCACTACAAGCGGCATAAGCTACCTAGACATTCATGACAATTGGGCCTTGGCAGATCAACTTTCAAATAATCCGGAGTGGGACGGACGGACAGGGGCGGACGAAGAGCGCATCAAGTTGGCCGCCGTAATGCTCTACACAACCATGGGACCCATAGTTACTCATGGCGGCACCGAAATTATGCGGAGTAAGGCTCATGGCCCCTTGAAAGAGGTAGTAAAAGAAATGAACGATGGTGTTAAGGTATATCTGCACGGTAAGCGCGATACCTACAATATGCGTACCGCCAATCAGTTCCTTTGGGAAAATGTAGGTAAAACGAAAAAGGAAGGTCCTCTGGACTATAAGAATATGCTTGCCTTCTGGAAAGGTCTAAACACGTTCAGAAACAGTGGTTATGGAGATGTATTTAAATTAAGCGGTGCCACGCCAAAAGGTCACTATCAATGGATTGAACCCAAAAATGAGCATCTGCTGGGTTATGTTGTTGGAGAAAAGGTAATGGTGCTTATGAATGTATCCAACCAGGAACTGACATTCGAAAACCTAAATATCCCAGAAGGGAAATGGAAGCTGGTTGGCAACAATAGTGGAGTGGATATTATCAAAGGTGTAAAGGACAGCGGCACATTTAAAAAGATAAGCACGGTTACGAAAGAATTAATACTAAAACCTGCCTCATTTAAGATGTGGATCAAAGAGTAAGTGGTGAATAGTATTCAGATCAAAAAAAGATAAATTCAGTGTTTCTTCCCCTATGCTGGCACAGAGGAAACTACTTTGACAAGCCGTTGGAATCCATTCTTTGATCAAGCTCCGCAATTTTATGGTATATAAGGTCCAACTCACTTTCGGTCACTTCTTTCAACTCTTCAAATGCCTGATCTAATAGCTTTGAATGGTCTCTGAGATACTTCATTTTTGCCTCAGTTACTAACCTGAGCCTTTCAACTTTTTGATTTAACTTTTCGATTTCCATTTATCCAATATAACGTAAACATTCAATAATAAGATTCTCTACATGAACTTTACTGGAATAGACCATAAAAGGCTCTTAGAAGTTTTGAAAAGGAAGTTTAAGTTGGGCAACTACTGATTCTGATTAATCAGACCTTCCAGAAAATCTACAGACTGAACACCTGAATCCCGCCAAAGCACTTCGCCATTTTTGTAAAGCATGAGAGTCGGTACTCCTTGAACCCTTAGCTTCGAAGCAAGAGCCTGATTCCTGTCAACATCTATTTTAATGATGGAAGCCTTATCCCCTACTTTGGATTTCAGCTCTTTGATCATTGGTTCCATCATTTTACATGGTCCGCACCAGGTAGCGTGAAAATCTACCAACACGGGTTTATCTTTACTTACTATTTCACTGAATGATGCCATAACATTCTCTTTTTACTCTTTAAGTCAAATATCCGACCAGCTCAGCCTCAAAGACATAATGTCAGAATTTACTGGTATAGCCCTGGGCTGGAACAGTACTTACCAATGACTTTTATTCCT
>JBCDHA010000260.1:0-5829 GCA_038750705.1 Bacteroidota bacterium | reverse complement strand
GTTGGTAGCCGCTAAACACCCATGGATCTAAGTCAGTATATCTGATTCTCGTAAATCCGTTATTCCCCCAACGGGACCCCCAACTATTTACAATCTCAACACTACCACCCATTAAATTATCATCATACCCAACGATGCATATAGCTTGTCCGTCATAGCTATCGGAAAACTCCTCGTACGGACGCCAGGCTTGCTCAGCATTACAGAAGGTAGGTGGAGCTCTCAGTCCTGCTACGACCGGGTTTCCACTCGCCAAAGCTTTTTTTATTGCATCCACTTTTGTATCACCCTTGTCGAAAATCTTGACATAGTCCGCGAGCTTAGTTAACTCGGTATCTCCCGGACTCCAATCGTTCTGCGGGCAGTAATATGGGTAATCCATAAACTTTGGAGTACCCTTGGTTTTAAGAACGTCAAGAATGCTTGCCAGGGAAGCTTCAGTTTCGCAATTATTATTGGTAGGGCTTGTGTAGGCGAACACCGGAGCGAAGGAATTTTGGGTAATGTCGTTGATATCGGAAAGCCCTCTTTTCCTTGCTTCTAAAATGGTCATTCCATAATACGCTGAGGCCCAACCTGCTGAAGTTTTGAATGAAAGCTGGGAAGTAGGTTTGGGACAATATTTTTTCAAAGAAATTTTAGCGGGCAAAGCGCTGGGATCTGCCACTACAAGACGGGGTTGATTTTCATACTCCCGTAAATCGAATTCAAGGCCACTGGGGCATTGAGATATGGCACTAAGCTGACAAGAGAATGTAAACAAGGAAATTAATAAATAACGCATGATTTTCTCGTCCTACGATCTTATCAGATGTTGCAAAACCGAGACGCTTTACTTTGCCATAAATATAAAATCACTACCGGCTTCATTATCGCCAAATTCGCCATAGTGAGGAGCCGGGTTGACGGTACTGACCTCATTTAATATCTCGCTAAGGGTAAGAATGCGATCTTTACCTCCACCGGTCCTTAGAGCTTCTATGAACTTACGAGCAAATGGTGAATGCATACCCGGCCGACCATCAGATACATATTCTTTACCTCCCGAGGTTAAGAATCTGCGGGTTTTGTATTTAAGCCTTCTGGAAGCAAATTCAGTTCTTGAAGCTTCAGCATAAATATCTTCACTACCCCGACTATTGCTGGCCATTTTGGAATCAAAAGTACCTCCAAAACAAACGTCCATGGTAAGGAATACATGCTTCGCCGGCACATTATTCAAAGCTCTTTCCAATATTGAAAACGAAAGATAGGATGTATTTGCAGGATCATCCTTTTTGGAATTCTTGCCTACAATATAACCATCGCCAAGTAAATCGTCATAGTGCCCATGCCCTGCAAAAAAAATAAAGAGCTGATCATCATCAAGATATTCCCTGGCGGCATATTCACGTACTTTGAGTAGAATGTCCTGAATGTCATTATTCTCAAAAAGTTCTACTTGAAATCCGTAAATATTCTCCAACTCACCAGCAATGGTTTGAGCATCATTAATAGGATTAGTCAAGTCTTGCCAGTTATCATATTTATCAGTGGCAAAGATCAGCGCATGATCTCTGCGCGAGACTAAAGCATTCGTAAATCGAATGGTTTTTTTTTCGGTGGTAACGGCATCAAATTCATTTTTAGCGAGTACGTCAATGATGTTATCACCTTCAATCAGACTTATGGTTTCATTGAACCAGTAATCATATTCACCAGAGCTCTTTTCGGATGATACAATACCAAGACCCCGAGAATTAGCAAGCGAGCGTCCATTGATCTTAACCTCCACCTCCGAGATCTTTGCAGGGCATTTCAGGCCAATCTTTAGCTCATAGTCTGGATCACTCGCTATGGTCGGACTTTCCCGAGGGTTGATCCAAAAAATTGCGGGTGGGGCCTTGTCCCTGGATTTGATATAGAAGTTGAATGTTTTACTCTTGCCTTCCTCCACCTGCGAAATGCCGTCGAAAGACATAGTAATCACCATTACTACTAGTAGTACATTTTTCATAGGCTAAAAGGTTTCAGGGGTGAATTCCCAGACTTCGTCTACTCGCGTACCAATGTTTGATCCCACCTCATCAGAACCGTACATCAGGTAGACTTTATCATTGGCAACAAACGCCCGGGTAAAAACACGTGGATCAGCCGGCAGATCTGAAACAACTCTCCAACTGTTTGTTTCGGGGGTATATTGATAAAATGTTGTTACACTTCCAATGGTTCTACCCAAGCCAATATACCCTTTACCATTTAATGAAAATCCTACACCATACTGAATGCCGGTGGATTGAGTTGGCGAGGACATTTCAATCCAGGTATCGGTTTCCTCGCTGTAGCGCCACAAATCATTATAAAAGTCATTTAAGTCTCGATCCAGACCTTGTCCCAAATAGGCTACTCCATCAATTACAAAACCCGATGCGCCTGCCCTTATACCCCCTGCAAAATCATTCATTTGGGTCCACTGGTCATTATTAATAGAATACCGCCATACTGTATTGCCAAAGAAATCATCTTGCACGAAGTAAACATTATTTCCAATTACCAATGATGTCGTGCTATTGACCGGAGGTGAAGCTAATTCTGTCCAGCTTTTAGTATCGGGATCAAATTCCCAAAGCTCTCCAAAACGCACTATGTATCCCTTACCGTTTGCCGTGAATCCATTTGGAGACTCTAATAACTCAGTCGAATTCGCGGAGGGTAAATTATTGTCTGAATCTAATCTTCCCCAAGAGTTGCTTTCCGTATTATACACATAAAAATCATCGAAAGACGTTGTCACCTCCCTGGTTCCAAGGTAAACCTGATCATTGAGTACAAACCCGGAAGGATTGATATTGCTGCTAAACCCAAGTGGGTGAACCACTTTCTCTTCAAAAAAAGGTAGCACTTCAAAATTGGAGATAGCTGGAACGCTACGACTTGTAACGCTAAGTTCAAAGTCGCCCTCATTCAAAGAAGTTGGGACAATTACGGTGATCTGATCATCAGAAACGCTTGTCAATTCAGCCTGAGTACTTCCAAAAGTGACAATGGTAGTCTCAGTAAAATTAACCCCTGTAATAGTTACGGTAGAACCAGGAACCGCAGCCACGGGGCTTATCGAGTCTATTTTGGCATCAACACGTTCAATTTCCAACTTGCTACAGCTAACCGCCAGTAGTACTATCAACAAATAGAATATCTTCTTCATAGTTAAAAAGTCGCTTTTATTCCAGCCATTGGTGTTCTTCCATTAGGTGACATAGCCAGATTCCAGTCTAGTTTTACTTTTTTCCTGGCCGTCAGTCCCTCACGCTGGTTCTTTTTACCTTTGATGTAAACTCCTACCACATCGGATGCCCAGGCCAGTATGGCCAGTGTTCGAAGTGTTTTGTACGTATTGAACTGGCTGTCTGCGTCATCGAAGGCAGAATTAGCCGCCTCAGGGTCGGTCGCGTTTAAATAATCATCATAAGAATTACTGGCACTTGATCGTGAAATCAGTGCTGCCCCCATCAGTCCCCATGTACCTGCCGTGATCAACCAGTAATTCTTTCCTGTCCGTGCCTTGGTATCCCCCCACCCCGGCACTAATACTGAATATAAGGCTGCCTTTGGACCCATTAATGTCTCTTTGGTTAAAGCTTTGGCAGGTTCAGCACGAACTGAAAACACCAGGTTCTCGCCGGTAAATTCTTGATCTTCATAGAAATAATTCCAATAGATCTTTTTATAGTAACCGGGCTGTATTTGCTTACCAACATCGCCACTTACCCGCGCCGCAGGACCTTTAAAAATTTGACCACCATCATTGGAATAATAGAGACTTACGTCATAAGGCCTATTATCTGCATTAGCTTTGAGATTATATATTACTTCAATCGTATTATTGGCCTCGTCAAGAACAGCATCCACAAATTCAACGGCACTATCCTGTGCGCAGAGCATTGTAAATGATGAAGAAAGAATAATGACTAACAGGCTAAGAGATTTTCCGGGCATGACGAAAAGGTATATTTTTCCCAATTTAATAAAAATAGTTGGATTAGATTATTTACTTCTTTGATGTACTCAACCAACTGCCAATAAGCAACTTAGCTCATAACTGTCCTCGATCAGACCATCAGCATTTATTATAATGATTTGGGAGTAGCGTGGAACGAAATTCTATTATATTTGCGTTCCAACATTGAAAATAGTTGCAATACATAAATTATAGTTATAATGAGTAAGACAATTGAATTAACAGATGCCAACTTCGAAGAGCATTTAAGCGGCGATAAACCTGTATTAGTTGATTTTTGGGCCGAGTGGTGTGGTCCTTGTAAAATGATAGGACCGGTGGTAGAAGAGTTAGCTGGTGACTATGACGGTAAGGCCGTTATAGGTAAGGTTAACGTTGACGAAAACCCAAACATATCGGCAAAATTTGGTATTCGGAGCATTCCTACGCTTCTTGTCTTTAAAGGCGGTGAAATCGTTGATAAGCAAGTTGGTGCGGTACCTAAAGGTGTACTTTCTCAGAAACTTGACGCACAACTAGTTTAACATTTGCAAGTAAAACAGATTTAAAAAAGGTGACACGGGTGGTCACCTTTTTTTATTGTTACAATGGGTTTTGTTGAACAATCAATCGCCACTATTCGAAATAACCGCTCAGTTAGAAAGGCACGGAACACTTTCAAAGAGCAATTTAAAAGATGGTACAGCACTCCAAAACGAAACCCAGCTTACGAGGACCTCAAAAAATGGAGGGCATCGCGAAAAAAGAAAAGGATCAGAATTAGACTTCTAGTGGTGATCATTTTTATCGCGATCACCTCTTTAAGCGTTTTGATCCTGACTGAATTTTTCAGCTAAAGGATTAAATCAATCTCCTAAAACATTCCTCTATTATTGTTCCGTGATCAAAAGCCACGGGTGGTAAGCTTTCCATATCCCACCACTGCACTTCGGCTGCATCATCTCCCGCCTTTACAGGATTGTACTTTGCATCAACCACGGCGCCATAAACAATGGTCACAGTTCTACCACGCGGATCACGGTCTGGCTTACCGTAGGCACCAAGTTCTTTGAGCTCCTTTGGTTTTAAACGTATATCGGTTTCCTCTTCTAACTCTCGTGAGGCGGCCTCGGGCAAGTCTTCATTTCTATCCACAAAGCCTCCCGGAAGCGCCCAACAGTCCCGGTAAGGATCATTTTTGCGTTTAACGAGTAAAACCTTGTTTCCAATTTCATGTTCGGAAATGATAAGACAGTCCGCTGTTACGAAAATATGTTGGTCGATAGCCATGACCTACTATTATGGTTAAAACCTAAGAAAATACCTAACAAGAAATTGACTTAACGTTCCTGTATTTTGCTTAAGTAAGCTTTAATCTTCTCATCTTCAGGCGCTAACTCAAGCGCCTGCTCCAAATCGGCTCTTGCCAGCTCGATGTCTCCGGAAATAGCCTCAAATCTCCCTAAGCTAAAATAAGGTAATGACTCATTGGGAAAGAGCAACTTGTTAAGCTCATAGACCACACTGGCTTCAGCTAATTGGAAAGAAGAAAATAGTACCAAACCATAGGTATTCAACTCGTACTTACTACTCACCAAAGTCTTTAGTTGATCAGATATGTTTAACTTGTTCTCTATGATATGGCCTACACCCTTATCGGTTAACCATTGATTCAGAAGTGCCACTCCTTCATATTTGGGCATATAATTTTCCCCGGTCACTATTTTCAACATGTCTACTTCTAATGATTCTTTTGGTGACTCCACAATTCTCCCTATCTCTTCCCCATTTTTATGAAAAATGAAGGTAGGAACACGGTGAATGTTTTGACCTGACTCCTCTCGGCCCGGGCT
>JBCDHA010000259.1:0-5867 GCA_038750705.1 Bacteroidota bacterium | reverse complement strand
GGCTTCATTTTTCAATTGTTCAAAGTGGCCCTTTAGTGCTAAGTCAGAAATAGATTCCATGTTTATGTTTATTGAGCTTTTTCGATAAGTGTTTTCTGAAGAGTTGATAGTAGTTTATCAACATTCATATGATCCTCATCGGGTGTAAGTTTTTTGTATTTGTAGAACGCATGCATAGCGTTATGATAGTCATCACTAAGGGCAAGCACTAATCCCAGGTTATAGTAAGAGTTACCAAAATCCGGTGCTATATTAATACACACTTCATAGTGTACCTTGGCAAGAGATAGATTACCTACTTCAGAATACACGTTAGCCAGGTTATAATGGCATGTAAAATGCCTTGGGTCCTCTGTCAAACATTTGGAAAAGTGATCTATTGCTTCGCTAAGATTTCCTCCTTTGGATGCCAAAATTCCCAGGTTACAATAGGCATCTACCCTGTTGTCGTTCATTTCCACAGCCTTTAAATAAAACTCTTTCGCCTCGTCACATTGCTCTCTTTCATCAAAGGCTAAAGCCTGGTTAAACGGAGTTTTTAACTCGGCGATGTGGATTGTCTTCCCAGAACCCTGCGGGTTAAAAAGATTAAGTTGACCCAACTCTTCAAGATCAACTCTTTTTCTTCTTCTTTTGGCCTTACTAAAACCAAGGCGATTGGCACGCGAAATCGGAAAATTGATAACCTTTCCCATAAATTAAAGTTAACAACTTATCCGGCCTTTTTGGAAGTCTTGGTAGCCAACTCACCTTTTTTGGCCTTACCCTTACTCCTTTTCATAGGTTTCTTCCCTGATTTAGCCTTTTCAATGCTCTCTTTCAGGGCGGTCATAATATCTACTACTTCAGGCTCTTCCTCTGTAAATGACACGATCTCTTTGCCCTCGATCTTGGCCATAATCACTTCTTTCAGCGCCTCGTGATAATTATCTGTCATATCGATGTCTTCAAAAGACTTGGTCATCGAACTCACCAGGGTCTGTGCTAATGCGAGTTGGTCTTTCTCTGCTTGCCCTACCTCTTCAATTTTAGGAACATCACTCATAGCCCTGATCTCTTTCGGGTTTCTCAACTTATAAAACAGAAGACCATTTTCATGGGGAGTTAACAGGATAGTATTCTCTTTTTCTCTGAGTACTACCCTACCTACACCTACTTTACCACTGTCTCGCAAAGTTTGCATGAGCAGTGCATAGGTTTTAGCGGCTAAGTCTCCATCCGGACCAATAAAATAAGGTGAATCATAAAGTGTAGGGTGCACTTCATTAGCATCAACAAATCCCTCAATATCAATAATTTTCGTGCTCTTTAATTTTATTTTCTCAAAATCTTCTTGTTCTACAATCACGAATTGACCAGGCTCATATTGATAACCCTTTACAATATCTTCTGCTTTTAACACCTCATTCGTTACCTTATCCTGTTTTACATACTTTACAGGATTCTTAGTTTCTTTTGAAAGTTGGTTAAAACGGATGGTATGTGTAGCATCAATGGCGTTGTAAATTCTAACCGGAATTGTGACTAACGAAAACCGAATATGACCTTTCCAAATTGCGCGCATGAGTTAAGTTATATAATAAAAAAATAAATCTGAAGCTTAAAAAATTAACCTAATAATTTAAATATAGCGATTTAACTAACTATAAACCAATGCTATACAAATAAATTAAATAGTTCAGCTGTTAGACATCCGGCCTAAGTCTTACAAATACCGGCTCGCGATATGTACCGTTCTTAGTGAGTGACGCAAACTCAATCTCACACTTCAACACAGCTTTGATCCAAGTTGTCTTCTTCTCATTCAAAATGGTTTCATCTATTGGCTTTCTGATCACTGGCGCCTCTTTTAGAGTCGCCCAAATTTCCTGCAAGTCTTTATCCGTAAATCCGGTACCTACTTTTCCTCGGTAAGCGAGTTTATCATCATCCCAATCAGCAAGATGCAAGGCTCCAAAAGCGTTTTTCCGGTTACCTTCGCCCACTGTATATCCTATAATAACGGCATCTGCCGAGCTACGGACTTTCACTTTCATCCAACTATCACTTCTTTTTCCCGGATAATACTTGCTGTTCGTGTCTTTAGCCATGATACCTTCAAGGCCCCGCTCTTTCACAGCTTCAAAGAATTCTGGTCCGTCCGTTAGAGACTGACTTATGCGATAAGGTGTTTCTCTTCGGACAGAATCATTCAGCCACTCTCGCCTACGGTATAGAGGTTCGTTTATTAAAGCTCTGCCATCCAGATACAGGCAATCAAATACATAACAATAAGCCGGAAATTTCTTCACGGCTCGTTGTATTTCTATATCACCGGTGCGTTGCATTCTATGTATGATAGTTTTGAAGTCTGGTTTTCCCTCTTTATCAAAGCATACAATTTCACCATCAAAAAGAGCTGAATTAGCTCGGAAAGCTTTATCGCGGATCATTAGCTCGGGAAATTGCTTATTCAGATTCTTATGATTGCGACTCCAAATATTTATTTCACTTTCATCTACCGCTACTAATACACGAATACCATCCCATTTCATTTCATAGGACAGATTATCACCCGTTGGAACCTCTTTTGAACTACCCGCTAACATGGGCTTTATCGTGTGATGAGTGTAATCTATTTGCGGTTGATCCACGCGTTCAAGTAGCCATTCGTTATCGTTCATGAGATGAATCCTGTATTCACCATTTACCTGTTTACTGCTCAATGTAAAATAGAAGCCATCTTTCTTGGTTTTGGTGATAGCATATTTGCCATTAGCATAAATCCACATTTTACCTCCGCCATACTCTCTCTTGGGGATTTCTCCTTCAAAGGTAATGTACTTCATAGGGTGATCTTCCGTAGCGACAGCAAGCCGTTTGATTCCCGGGCGTGGTGGTAGCCCTCTTGGTACCGCCCATGACCTTAGTACTCCGTCCTGTTCGAGTCTCAGATCATAATGCAGGTGTGACGCGTGATGTCTATGTATGACGAACCCGGTATTATCACCTCCTTTATACCATCCTGAGGGTTCGGGCGTTTTTTCGAAATCACGTTTCTTTTCATATTCCTCAAGCTGTTCCGGCGTTTTATGCCGCGGGCTCTTTGGCAAGTTCACGGTAACGCTGGTTTCCCTGTCAGAATGCAGTGAGACAGCGTAAGACGCAAACCCTTCCCACGCGTCACCTTCATTAAGAACCTTTTCAGAGGCATATGAAATGTTATAGGCTTTGGGATCAATCACCTCCTTAAGTTCATCCCAATGCAGTGGCATCGAAACCGGCGCGCCAGCACTGCCTCGTAAACTGTAGGGCCCTATGATAGTTTGCCCACTTCTGTTTCTATAGATATCGATAAGAACCCTTCCTTTCCGGGCTTCTTTTTTAATGTGCAAAGTAGATTCCTTCGTTTTTTCTACAAATGGTCTCACTATTTCACGTGCTGCTTGAAAAGCTTCCTCAAACGTCCATTTGGGAAGTATAGGAGTAAGCAAATGCACTCCCTTACCACCCGTTGTTTTAACAAAGGTGGTATAGCCATAATTCTCAATGTGAGACTTAAGCTCAATGGCCAACTTTACTACATTAGTAAAGTTGTACTCTTCAGGCGGGTCGATGTCGTAAACAATGTAGTCGGGAAATTCATAACTAGGCCTTTTTGAGTGCATCTGATGAATCTCTAAACATGCCAGGTTGGCTAACCATACAAGTGAAGCTGCCTCGCTGGCTATTATATAGTCCTTTTTTTTGTCGCTTCCTAATGCGACATGCTCAAGCCACTCGGGCGCCCAGTCAGGCTTGTTCTTTTGAAAGAAGGTTTCTCCATAGATGCCATCAGGAAAACGAACCAACGAAAGTGGCCTCCCCTTCAGATGGGTAAGTATTGTGGGGGCTAGTGTCAGATAATATTGAATAATTTCTGCCTTCGAAATATCCTCACCCGGATAAAGGATCTTTGATAGATTGGAAAGCTCGAGCTTCCTTTTCTCTACTTGAACATATTGAGATTCTCTGGCCACCGGTTAAGAAAATTACAACTACGATTTCAATTGTCAAATTAATAGGCCCACTTATGAAGTAAAACACTATAAACCCTTTTCGAATGATACATCATAATGTGTGCTTAAATAATCTGATCCCTGGGGTTAAGAATGACGCTCTATTCTATACGGTGACTTAACCGTTACCTTAACTAGAAATATGTTTGTTTATCGTTTCTTCTGGTCGTCTCTGGAAAGTAATACAATAATACTTGTCCAGCCTAATATCTTTAATTAATGAAATCTGCGCGTTTAAGTTTCAGTGCTTTACTAGCTAATGTTCTGGCTATTGGAGCGGTTATTGCCATAGCATCAGGTGTTAGCTTAGCTTATCTCTTTTTCTATGCTCTATGGAAAAAGGATCCTGCTTTTTGGACAAGTGTAGAAACGCTTGGAACTGCCGGTGAATTTTTAGGAGGTACCGTAGGCTCAATCTGGGCGCTTGCGGGAGTTATATTATTCTTTCTTGCACTTATTTACCAGAAAAGAGAACTAGTACTACAAAGAGAAGAGCTTAAGGAAAGCCGGAAGATAATGGAGCATCAATCCGCTACCATCGCTATCCAGCAATTTGAGAATACGTTTTTTCAACTGCTCAACTTCCATATCAATGCAGCAAATAATATCAGAAACACAATAACAGGTACCAACGGAAGGGCTTTGAACGCCTTTGATGCGCTTTATCGTGACTTTAAGAAAGAGGTAAATGCCCTCAAAAAAAGAAGAAAGCAAGACGGTGGCAATACCTCTCCTGATGATGATTCATTTGAAATGTGTTTTAAAACAGTTTATGAAGGTTATAAAAACACCTTTCAACACTACCTTGAAAACTATCGTACACTGGTTTTATTGATCCAGTCAAAAAGTCATGACCCACAGTTTTATTTCAATATATTGAAATCACATTTCACTGAACAAGAGGTTTTAATCCATTTCTATTTCGTTATTCTGTTTTCAAAAGATTCTACGCTTATTGAAACTTGTGAGAACAACAGACTCTTTCATAAACTGAACCTAAGAGCCATTGCAGAGGTCGATAGTTATCACCTTGAAAAGGTGAAAAAATCGGCCTATGTAGAAGCAGTCAATTAATTAAGGCACCCCAAACCACCTGATAGTATTTTTTTACCGGGAGAAAGTGATCTTTAAGTTTAAAAAAAACCTTCTGATCAAAAAACAAAAAACCTGGCCAACATCGTTAGCCAGGCTCTCTGCTCAAGATTTATTTGCAACTATTTCTTAATGACCTTCACACTGCGCTCTACCTGACCTCCTGCACCCGTGATCTTCATGAAGTACAGACCATTGGGCAAGTGGCTTAAATCAAGCTCAAAGTTATAGTATCCTTCTTCAGACTGAACTACGTATTCATAAGCCATGGCGCCCATTGCATTATAAAATTTCAACTTCCTGTCGTTCTCATCTTCAACAACCAGGTTTAATTTCAATCTGTCATTAAATGGATTGGGATAAACCACAACTTCTATTTCACCTTCCTCATTCGGAGCATAATTTTCGTGATCCTCCAGGGTATTCGCACTTCTACCGGAAGGTGCACCTGATGGATTAATGGGCCATATGCCATCAATGTCATAACCGTCCGCATTTCCAAAGAAGTTTTGAGGGTTTGAAACATCAACGATCTTAACGTACTCTATGAATTCCAGATCAGCAGAGGCTAAATCAAACTTTCCATCCAAACAAGTCTGACCCAGAGAAACAAAATCAATACCGTTATTAGAAACAAGTACTTCTGCTTTTTCAGGATAAATGTGGCAGGGTATATTCAATGGCCCGAATGTACTTTCGAAAACTTTGAAATCGTCACCCTCTAAATCATATAACTTG
>JBCDHA010000258.1:0-5879 GCA_038750705.1 Bacteroidota bacterium | reverse complement strand
ATAAAATAAGGGATGATTTAAAAGAAATTGGTGTTGTTCTGAAAGATGGTAAAGAAGGAACTGAATATTCAATTGGTTAGGGAATTCGCTATCTTTAGATAAAAGCAGAGTCGTGGAAATAGCCGTTAAAAAGAAGAAGTTCACCGTAGATGACTATTATTCATTCGCTGAAGCAGGTATCATTTCATATGATGATCGCCTTGAGCTCATCCACGGAGAAATTATTGAAATGGGTCCGCATAACCCACGGCATAGTGTTTGTATTAATAGATTAACAATGTTGTTTGCTTCCCGGCTGGTTGGAAAAGCTATTGTGAGTGTTCAATTGTCCCTTACGCTAAATAACTACAATGAGCCTGAACCAGACCTTGTTTTGTACAAAAATAGAGACGATTTCTATGAAGGCGAAAGGTCAAAGCCTGAAAATGCTTTACTGGTGATAGAGGTATCCAATACTACACTTAAATACGACCGTTACGTCAAACGCGAACTATATGCTCAAGCTAGTATTCCCGAATACTGGATCGTAGATGTTAAAAATCAAAAATTGGAACGATATACACTACCTAAAAACGGAGAATTCAGCAAAAAAGAAATATTCAATAAAAAAGACACTGTAAAGTTATCCCAAATGGATTTTACAGTGCCTCCGATAAAGGTTTTTGGATAGAAGTGTTGACACAGATCTCCAAATACATATTGATATTACCTATTAGAATTTATCGACTCACGATAAGCCCTTTACTGGGTAGCAATTGCAGGCACACACCTACCTGTTCGGCATATACCATTGAGGCCATCAACGAATGGGGACTCAAAGGTTTATGGATGGGTATTAAGCGTATTTCACGGTGCCACCCGTGGGGTACTCATGGCTACGACCCTGTTCCTAAAAAAGACATTAAAGAGGCCAAATAAGAAGTAACTTTTAGCTCATTCCATTTGTTTGCAGCTTGTAATCACTAACCTTACATTTGTAGAATTGCCTCATGCTTACAAGCCATGCTTAAGATAGATATGCACACTCATATTATCCCACGGGATATGCCTAACTGGACGGAAAAGTTTGGCTATGGTGATTTTATCTACTTGCAAGGGCACAAAGGAGGATCGGCAAAAATGATGAAGGGCAATCAGTTTTTTCGTGAAATCCAATCTAACTGTTGGGACGCTGAAGAGCGGATTGAGGAGTATGAAAAATTCAATACGCAGGTACAAGTGGTTTGTACCATACCGGTAATGTTCTCCTATTGGGCCAACCCCGATGACTGCCTGGACCTATCTAAATTTCTAAATGATCATATCGCACAACTCGTGGAAGACTATCCAAAAAATTATATAGGTTTAGCTACTCTTCCCATGCAAGATACTGACTTGGCTATTCAGGAACTGGAGCGCTGTAAAGAACTGGGTTTGAAAGGTATTCAGATTGGATCTAACATTAATAACCAGAACCTGAGTGAGGGTCGGTTCTTCCCCATTTTTGAGGCCTGCGAAAAACTGGGCATGGCAGTAATGGTGCATCCATGGGAAATGATGGGTCAGCGCTATATGAGTAAATATTGGTTACCGTGGTTGGTAGGCATGCCTGCCGAGACTGCAAGAGCCATGTGCTCCATGATATTTTCAGGTCTTTTTGACAAGTTGCCCGATCTTAGAGTATGTTTTGCTCATGCCGGAGGCTCCTTCATGGCTACCATTGGACGGATAGAACATGGCTTTAACTGTCGCCCTGATCTAGTTGCGATTGACAATGATGTAAACCCCAGAGGATACATCGGGAAATTTTGGGTGGATTGCATTACACACGATCCGGATATGCTCAGCTACATATTAAAGAAACAAGGTTCAAAAAAGATCACTTTGGGGTCGGACTATCCTTTCCCCCTTGGAGACCTTGAGATTGGCAGGTTTATTGAGGAAATGGATTTAGAAACAGAAACCGTTGAGGACATTTTTTGCAATTCAACGTTAGAATGGTTGAAGCTCAACAAAGAAGATTTTATTTAATGAGGTATTTTTATCTGATAGTTCTATGCTTGCTAGGATCAGCTGCATTATGCCAGACTCAGGAAGAGATTATTCAGCGGCAGATCATGGACAAGAAAAAGGCGGAAAAGGCAGCGCTGGATCGAACGCTTGAGCAAGGCGTGGCATTGATGCAAGAGGAAAAATACGAAGAAGCTGAAGTCAATTTCAAAAAAGTCCTGAAAGAGTCCAGAGTAGTGCCAACCGTCCTTACTTTCTACTTTGGTAAAAACTCATATTACCTGGGAAAATACAAGCAAAGCATTGATTGGCTTAATAAATATATGGAGTTAAAGGGCACGGATGGCCGGTTCTATGACGAATGCACTGAATTATTAAAACTTGCCAATGCGTCTTACCTGGCGCTAAGAAAAGAAGACCAGGAGGAGGTAGCCCAAATTTTAGCCTCTGATTATCAGGTAGATTGTGGACCCACTGGCAAAGTTATTTGCCCGGTCTGCAAAGGAAGGGGTGTGATCATTGAAGCCGGACCCTTCGGCAGTACTTACAAAACCTGTCCATATAGTGATAATCACGGCCAATTGACATGTGATGAATACAACCTGTTACTTAGAGGTGAATTAAAACCGAAATTTTAACCGAATAGACCTTTTCTAAAAATCCGGTACCTTTGCACCTCGGCATTCTTGCAAAATGTTCGAGACATGATCTTACATAACAGAATTAATAAAGAGGTTCTTAAGCAGCAGCTGCGAGAGAGTCAAGAAGAAAGAGTCACCCTGTCCTTCTACCGTTATCTTAATCTTTCAGATGTTCACAGCTATCGTGATCAGCTTTACACGGATTTTCATCAGCTGGGTGTAATGGGCCGCATTTATGTAGCACAAGAAGGAATAAATGCCCAGATAAGCGTTCCAAAAGAAAATTTTGAGTCCTTTAATGAGTACATCGCTGCTTCCGAAACACTGCGTGGTATAAGATTAAACATTGCCGTTGAAGACAATGGGAAATCTTTTTTTAAGTTAAAAATACAAATCAGAAAAAAGATCGTTGCTGATGGCTTAGATGACGAGACTTTTGACGTGACCAAAAGAGGTAAGCATCTTACTGCTCAAGAATTCAACACCCTTGCTAATGACCCTGAAACAGTGATTGTAGACATGCGCAATCACTATGAGAGCGAAGTAGGTCATTTTGAAAACGCAATATTACCTGATGTGGATACCTTCAGAGAGTCTTTACCTATCGTAGAGGACATGTTATCTGATAGGAAGGATAAAAATATAGTGATGTATTGTACAGGAGGTATTCGGTGCGAAAAAGCCAGCGCCTATTACAAGCACAAGGGGTTCAAAAACGTATTTCAGCTAGATGGAGGAATAATAGAATACACCCGGCAGGTATCTGAAAAAGGACTTGATAATAAATTTATCGGGAAAAATTTTGTTTTTGACGAACGATTAGGTGAACGTATTTCTGATGATATCATCAGCCAGTGCCACCAGTGCGGCAAGCCGGCAGACAGCCACACCAACTGTAAGAATGATGGGTGTCATTTGCTGTTTATACAATGCGACGAATGTGCTAAAAAGTATGAAGGATGTTGTACCCCTGAGTGTCAGGAAATCATTCATCTCCCTGATGAAGAGCAAAAAAGCTTGCGAGCACATAAAAACTTAGGCAGGCAAGTATTTAAAAAGGGGAGGTCTGAACACCTTATTTACAAGGTAAACAGGACAAAACCAGAGCGTTATGCTGTAGCTGACGGTAAAAAATGAAACTAAATGATGTCACCATCAGTTAGAAATGATTGAGAAAATTGGACTTCAATGGCAAGAATAAAGTATTACTACGATACAGAAACCTGTAAGTATGAAAGGGTAAAAACCAAAACTCAGGATATCGTGCTGAACTTCCTGGGGCTTGCTTCACTAATAGTGGCTTGTGCCGTGGGTTTATTATTGCTCTATAATAATTACTTCGAATCGCCTAAAGAATTAATGCTCAAAAATGAGGTGGAGGAAATGGAATTCTATTATGGAAATCTTGAAAATGAAGTAGGTCAGTTAAAGCAGGTAGTAGAAGCGCTGGAAAAAAGAGACGACGACATTTATAGAGTGGTATTAGGTGCAGAGCCTTATGACGTAACGATCAGAAATGCCGGTATTGGAGGCGCTGATCGGTACGAAGATGTTAAAAACAAGAATCTTAATCACGAGAAAATTATCATCGACCTTAACAAAGAAGTAGATCAGCTAAGAAGGAAGATGTATATCCAATCCACCTCATATGATGAGATAGTTAAGTTGGCTAATAATAAAGAAAAAATGTTTGCCGCTATACCTGCCATACAGCCCGTGTCCAACAAACAATTAATAAGACTTGCTTCAGGGTTTGGATACAGAATTCACCCGGTTTATAAAGTAAAGAAGTTTCACTCGGGGATTGACTTCTCCGCCCCTATTGGCACTCCCATTTACGCCACTGCAGACGGGAAGGTATCAAAAGCAAAAAGATCCGGTGGCTACGGAAAACTTGTCGAAATTGACCATGGCTTTGGATACAAAAGTAGATACGCTCACATGCACGAATTTGAAGTGCGCAAAGGTCAAAATGTGAAACGAGGTCAAATTATTGGCTATGTAGGGAATACGGGACTGTCAACCGCCCCTCACTTACATTATGAGATAATTAAAAACAACAAAAAAATTAATCCGGTGAACTACTTCTTCAACGACCTGGATCCGGATGAATATGAAAAAGTACTCGAATTGTCGTCCATTGAAAATCAGTCTTTAGGCGGAGGACACTAATTTTTATGCAAAACGTTTGATCGCTACAAACAATTGGTTTATTTAGCGGTTATAAAATCAATGCAAAAAGGAAATAATATACTAAACCATCATCATCACATAGTATTTGTGTGAGCATGGTATAGTATGTTTAAAATATAACAGATAGGCTTACCATGTGGTAAGCCTTTTTTATTTATATAAAACATAGTCGTCAGACCATTCAAAGTGGTCAGACCATATTATACCAGTTGATTATTATAAAATGACAAAGCTTAGAATAGCAGTTCAGAAATCAGGTAGACTGCAGGAAAAAACCGTTGCACTTCTTAAAGAATGCGGCTTGAGTTTTAATAACGGACCCAACCGGTTAAAAGCAGATGCGCATAATTTCCCTGCTGAAATCCTTTATCTGCGTGACGACGATATTCCACAGTATGTACAAGACGGCGTGGCCGACGTGGGTATAGTAGGAGAAAATGTATTCGTGGAAAAAAGAAAAGATATTGATCTTATTGAGAGGCTTGATTTCGCCAAATGCCGGCTTTCCATTGCCGTAGCCAAATCAGTAAATTATGGATCAACAGATTTCCTGCAGGGAAAAAAAATTGCCACTTCCTACCCCGTTATCGTTCAAAAGTTTCTGGACGATAACGGGGTTGCCGCAGAAATACACGAAATAAGCGGATCAGTAGAAATAGCGCCGGGCATAGGTCTGGCAGACGCCATATGTGACATCGTCAGTACAGGAAGTACGCTTTTGGGCAACGGGCTGAAGGAGGTGGAAACGGTAATGAAATCAGAGGCCATCCTGGTGTCCGGAAAAAACCTTGGTACGGAAAAACAACAAATCTTAAGTCAACTCATATTCCGGATAAAGTCAGTAAAGGCGGCTAAAAATAACAAGTACCTTCTGCTGAATGCACCAAATAATTCCATTGAGGCCATTACCAAAGTTATGCCTGGAATGAAGAGCCCCACGGTTACTCCGCTACAAGAACCGGGATGGTCGTCATTGCATTCGGTTGTTAATGAAGATGATTTCTGGAACAAGATCGACCAGCTAAAATCACTTGGCGCCCAGGGCATTTTGGTAGT
>JBCDHA010000257.1:0-5887 GCA_038750705.1 Bacteroidota bacterium | reverse complement strand
CAGGTAACTGTATGAATTCCTTTATTCGCTTACTGTCATTAGAAACTTCCAATACTTCCATATGCTGCAATTATAACCTTTTAATTATTCAGGTCTTTGATTAGGAAGTTTGATTTTAAATGTGGTGCCCTTCTTTTCTTCACTATTTATTTTGATTGATCCTCCTAGCTTGTCAATGGCATTTTTTACAATGTACAAACCGATTCCGGAACCTTCCGATGATTCAGTAGCCCGGTAAAACATATCAAAAATTTTGGGTAGCGTATGCTCCGAAATGCCGATGCCATTATCTATGATCATGATTTCGGCGGAAGCGCTGGAAATCACAATGTCGAGTTTTATAAAACTGTCATCCTTATTTGGGTCCACATATTTAATAGCATTTGAAATAAGGTTTCTAAAAATCTCGTTTACCCGCCACTGATCAGAATACAGTGGCTCGCCCTTTATTGATATGCTAACATCAATGTCTCCGGCATGGGGCAGATAGCTCAAATCGCAAAAACACTTATCTATGACCTCTCCTAATTTCACTTCACTGATGTCTAACTTAAGTTTTAAATTCTTAGAGTGACTTAATACATCATTTATAAAGGAATCGAGCAGTTTTATTCTATTCTCGATCATGCCTATATAGTCTCGAAGGTTTTGGCCTGATTCTTCAATTCGAGCCAGGTTTACCAGACCTAAAATTGAAGAAAGTGGCGCTCTTAAATCGTGCGATACCTTATAAACAAAGTTATCAAGCTCATCATTTCTAATTTTCAATTCGTTCTCTATGCGCGTTCTTTGAGTTATATCTACATAAATACCATAAATGCCTATGGTTTCGTTTTCCAGAGAAACCGGCACCCCATAAATAATAACAGGTATTCTCTCACCCGCCTTATTCAATCTGATCGATTCGAGTTTACCTACTTCGCCACGACTGGTAAGTAGATTAATGTCCAGCGCTTCCCGGCTTCCTTCTGCCGGCACTATCAAGTTATTAAGCTTTTTACCCTCAAGTTCATTCTGATTAAAGCCAAATATTTCCTGAAACCCTTGGTTTACTTGTACTACATTGTGTTTATGATCAAGCAATACAAGCCCCAAAGGAGAATTACTAAACAGTTGGCCAAAAAGTTGTTCATTGTGCTTGGATCTTTTTTCAGCTATGACACGCTCCGTTACATCCAGTAGCATGCCGTATCGTTTTTTAGTATTTGTCCCTCCTTTGTCAGATTTTCCCTCAATCCACTTTACCTCGCCGTTCACAATAAATCTTCCTTGCCATTCCCACTTCACACCCTTGCTGGCAGCCTCATAAGAAGATCTGTTAAACTCTTCAATATCGTCTTCGTGGATCATTGACGATATTACTTTGTAGTCATCAATTATTTGTTCGGGTGTTAAACCAAACATTTCAATGGCACCCTGGCTCACAAACCTGAAATGAATGTCCTCATCGAAGTCATATTCATAAATCACCCCGGGTAAGCTCATAGTGAGTAACTGAAATTCAAGGTGGTTTTCTGTCAGTATTTTTTCTGCCTGCATTTGGAATGTGATGTCGGAAATCACCAAAGCAACTTCTTTAACACGTCCACCTTCATCCTTCAGAGGATAGATATGACCTTTAACGTACTTTTCCTGATCTACACCAAAATCAGCCAGAATGTTTGTCTTAATAGGGTTATACTTTACGGGAGGGATATCTACCGTTTCTCCGCCAAAGCCTTTTTGTATAAAAGGCATTAAGCCTATTTCATCCAGCTGCTCGTCTTCAAAAATATTATAATCAGAGTTAGACGTTAAAGTCCTACCCATTTCCGAAGGTGCACCCCAAATGTTTCCGTAAGCCTCATTATAGTATTTTGGAGAGCCATCCGGTCTATAAATTGCAGTGGCAATTGGCGATTTAGATATCAGAGACTTATAGCTAATTTCAAAGTTTGTATGCTTTTCGTTAGTTTTTTTTAGAAGTAGAATGTGACCTGTCGAATCAAGACGGATCAAATTTGCCTCCACTATATCTCCTTTTAATGTTGATAACATGCTACAGCCGGATCCGGCTTCCAGGATATCAGCCATTATTTTTCGAGACTCAATGTCAAAAACCAGTCTCGCAAAAAAATATAAGTCCTTGTCTATTATATCACCAATAGACCATTGCTCAAGTTTTTTGTTAATGGCAATGATTTTAGAAGAGGAATTTATTAAGGCAGCCGGATCAGCAAAATTCTGAATAATGTCCTGATTCATATTAAAAATGATCTCCGATCAACAATGATTTGGTGGGAGAGAGAGGTAAATTAGGCAAGCCAACTTTGGAATTAAGAGAATCATTTTCTTATAGTGTCTATATAATACGCTAAACTCGAAATTACTAATTTGCCCAAAATTCTAAATCTTATGAACTCTAAAAAAATCGATTTTGAAAATAAAGAGGGTATTTCACTATCTGCCAATCTGGAAATGCCGCTTACAGGCAAACCGATGGCCTACGCCATTTTCGCTCATTGCTTTACATGTTCTAAGAATTTATCTGCAGTGGTCAATATCAGCCGATCTTTGACACAAGCGAGCATTGCAGTTTTGAGATTTGATTTTACGGGTTTAGGAAACAGTGAGGGTAATTTTTCTGATACGAACTTCTCGTCAAACATAGAGGACCTACATGCAGCCTATGACTTTTTAGAGGCTAAATATGATCCGCCAGAAATCATAATCGGCCATTCCCTGGGAGGCGCTGCTGTGTTAGCAGCTGCCGGAGGCTTGAAGTCTGTTAAATCCGTGGTCACCATTGGCTCACCGTCAGATCCTCTTCATGTTAAACACTTGCTTTCAGAAGGTTTAGATGAAATAACGAATAAAGGTGAAGCCACTGTTTCTATAGGCGGTAGGCCATTCAAGATAAAAAAACAGTTTTTAGATGACCTTGAAAAAAATGACTTACGAGTAATCCTGGGATCGCTCAATAAAGCTTTGCTAATTCTGCATTCACCTCAAGATAATACTGTAAGCATAGAAAACGCCCGAAAAATTTATGAAGGGGCCATGCACCCAAAGAGTTTTGTAACCCTGGACGGCGCCGATCACCTACTTACAAAAAAAGATGATTCTCTTTACGTGGGTAACTTAATAGCTTCCTGGGCCACTCGTTATTTAGATCTAAAACCCAAAGATGATCTGGTCACCAACAAGCAGTTAGTGAGTAAAACAGGAGACGATGGTTATACTACGGAACTTCGTGCAGGCAACCACTCATTCCTGGCCGATGAGCCTTCATCTGTAGGTGGTAAAGACCTTGGGCCTACGCCTTATGATTATTTGGTAGCTGCATTAGGTTCCTGCACCAGCATGACCCTGAGAATGTATGCGAACAGAAAAAAGTGGCCTTTAGAAGCGGCGGTTGTACACCTTGAACACAACAAGGTGCACGAGGAAGATTGTGAAAATTGCGAAAAAAATTCAGCAAAAATAGATCAGATTGAAAGGGAGATCGAATTAATCGGAAACCTGTCTGGAGAACAGCGCGAAAAACTTCTTGAAATTGCCGATAAGTGCCCTGTTCATAAAACCCTGCATAACGAAATTAAGGTGGTAACAAAGTTGATTTAACGATTTACTTTGATGTACTTAATATCGCCGAGTTTCCAATCAATAACCAGCCCCTTACCAAGGCCCTCAGCCACTTTTTTGCCATAGAGTAGTTCACTCAGGTAAAGTGCGGGATCATAAGACTTAGCGCCGCCAACGGATGTAATCAGTTTACCATCATGAACAAAGCTGACTCCTTCATGTACTTTTAAGCTTGGAAAAGTTTCTCTATATCTTCCAATGTCTGAGGGAAATGTTGTGGATTCTTTGCCATCTACTATACCTGCTTTTGCCAATACAAAAGCACCATCGCATAAGGACATTACATATTGTGCATTATCTGATGTGGTCTTAACAAAATAGATCAGCTCCTTATTTTCCAGATCAGCATCCATACTATGCTCTGCACTAGGAACAACAAGCACGTCAATTTCAGGTAGTGAATCATTTAAGAATGAGTAATCGGGTATTATTTTCAGCCCTTAAAACGAAGTAATCGTATCTCGTAACGGAGCTACCGTAAAAACCCTCATCCCCTTTTCAGTGTGGAATACGGTGTGGTGCAGTATATCCATAGGAGCAACAAGCTCAGAATTATAAACACCGTCCACGACCAGAAATGCTACGTTCAAAACCTTCTCCGGCAGTATTGGCCGAGCTTCTACCTCATTTTTGATCGCTTTTCTTTTTTCGCATGCGAGCAAAGCGACAATAGCGAAAAGCACGATTATCTTATTCATCATTACTTTTTTACAATTCGAAAGTACTACTATGATTCTTTAAAAGGGGTAATTTCACCGGTTTTTTCGTAAACCGCTGACTGCATCATATTGTAATAAAAACTCTTGTAACTTGTTCTTTTTAAGCCACTATGAGTTAAGAAGGCTTCAAAATCAAGAAGTGTATTACTCTCCAAATTTGCAGTGATTTTGAAAAACCAATACATCAATTTCACCAGCCATTTTTGCCAGAAAACGGGCGTATTCACAAAATCGGTTACCAGCCATTTTCCACTTTTCTTCAAGCTGTCGTTTAGTAGCTGAATAACTTGAACTAAGTGCTTTTCACTAAATACATCAAGAAAAAAAACGGTGGCTATCACATCGTATTTACCCGGAGGAACCGATCTTTCATCTCCATGGACGTATCTTATCTCCAGGTTTGCAAATGGCCCCCGTTTTTTTGCGAGATCAAGCATTCTGGCTGACTTTTCAACATAAACTATAGAAAGAGGACGCGATAGATCTTCAAAACAGTGAAGAATCTGACCCGTACCTCCACCAATGATCAGAATTTTACTCCGAGCCTTTACTTGGTACAGAAAATAGGTCTGTGCGTGAATGAGCGCTCTACCAAATACCAGTTTCGCGAGGAAATCGTATACAGGAGCAATGATATCAAAGTTGTTCACAGCAGTATTAGGGGAAGCAGGAATACGGCATCTCCCATCAGCCTGTAATTCAATTGAAAAAAGTTAAGGTGATCGTATCTATGAATGATAATGAGTACAGTACTCATAAATAGAAAAACAATAAAAATAGGGTCAGCATAACGTATATAACCCAGCAAAATCAATACAATTAAAAATGCAGACATTACATGCAAAAGGGTATTGACAGGTTTTTTACCCAGTACCGTCACTAGTGATGGCAAGTCTGACTTTAAATCAAAATCCTCATCGTAAATAGAAAAAACGAGTAGATTGAATAAAACGATGACAAAAAATATAACACCGCAGAGTAAAAAAGAAATACCATAATCCCCCTGATATATACTAAGCGGAGCTAGCATCACCCCTAACGTATAAATTGTAGCAATAACCACCTCTTTATAAACCAGCCATTTGATTTTTAAAAGATGAATGGTGGCTAGATAAGCCAGCACACAACATGCCAGAGTAGCTCCCCATAGTACCGTGATAGGCGGTATAAAGAATAAGAGGATAGCCGAAAACAAGATACAGGCTGTTACAAGCCAACCAAGCAAGCTTGCCTTATTATTATGAAAACGGTGCCTATCACTTTGCAAAGCATCTTTTTTATACCTGGCATCCATGAGCCGGTCAAAAGTGTAAATAGACCAAATAGTAAGCCCGAGTAATGAAGATGCAGCCCAACTTACCTCTACATCCAAAAGGCATGCAAAAGCCATTGAAGATATTACGGCACCGGCAACAACATCTAAATTAAGGAGATTAAAGTAGCGGTAGACAGCAAAAAGAAACATCTAACAAAATGGGCTTCAGAGGTATTATCATTAAAGTAAATCAAAAACTCAAAATAGCATATTAGGTTAAAGCTTTTCT
>JBCDHA010000256.1:0-5888 GCA_038750705.1 Bacteroidota bacterium | reverse complement strand
GCCTTTTCCTCCACCAGCTAAGCTTTTGCTAACTTCTTCTGCCCTATCACGTGTATCCATCATAATCTTACGCGGAGATAACTTTTTTCCTGTTTGATTGGCCGGACATTCAGCAGTACACCGGCCGCATTCAGTACATGAATAGGCATTCATAATATTTAGCCAGCTCAGATCGTTCACGTCTTTAGCTCCGAAACTGCCAATTTCAGCAGGCGGCTCACTGTTTTCAACGGGTATACCTAACATCATATTCACCTCGTTGGTAACAGAATCCATATTGTTCATTTCACCTTTAGGTTTTAGACTGGCATAATACGTATTGGGGAAAGCAAGGAAAATATGAAGATGTTTTGAGTAAGTGACGTAAACTGCAAATGCCAAAATACCTATAATATGGAACCACCAAGCCCCCCGCTCTATGGCCACCAGAGGAGTAGTGCCGATACCCTCAAACAGTGGAACAAGTAAGGAGCTAAAGAATAACTCTCCCGTAGCCACATAATGACTATCTCTCTCCTGTAAAATTTGATCGCTGGCGTTCATGGTCAAAATGGCCAACATCAAAACAATCTCAATAACCAATATGAGATTCGCATCTAAGGACGGCCACTTGGTCATCTCTGCCGACTTAAATCTTTTTATTTTCATCACATTTCTCCTAAACAGGAACGCCACACACGAGAATAGCACGGCCACCGCCAAAAACTCGAAAATATTCATTAGAACATTGTAGAAGTCGCCGAGATATGGTGCGAATAGCCTATGGGTTCCCAAAAGGCCGTCTAAAATGAATTCCAACACCTCGAGATTGATCACCAAAAAACCAACATAGATTAAAAGATGTAAAAAAGCCGGAATGGGCTTTTTAAACATTTTCTTTTGACCGAATGCCACAAGCGCCATATTCCTTAGTCGCTCAGTGGTATGGCCGTCAGTATCAAGTGCCTGGCCAAGTTGAATGCCCGACTTAATTTGTTTTACCCGTTTTAAGAGAAAGTAGCCTGCCGCTGTAATGGTAATCAGAAATACTCCTTGTTGTATATAGTCCATAAACACCAATTGATGGCTATCCATTATTTTAAACATTTCTTTTGCAGCATTTCTAAATTTATCTAGATTTGCCGACCGTTTAGGTGCTGTAGCTCAGTTGGTAGAGCATCGGACTGAAAATCCGTGAGTCGGTGGTTCGAGTCCACTCAGCACCACATTAAAAGTCTCAGGAAAACTGAGGCTTTTTTTGTTTATGCCACCGCAATCGTTAGCATGGTCAAAAATAGAAGTTCTGCTGCAAAAATAGTATGCGTGCATACTATTTTCTTTTATTTAGAACCTTTCTTCCCTCGCTCGTTAGTAATAATGCCTACAAACGATATAAACAAATAATCTAAATTTTTTAAAGTATTTTACAGTAATGAATTATCAGGGAGAATTATCCTTACGGTTATTATCACTTTATGGTGCTCAAATTGGTCTTGCGGCCATTTTCGCATTTAACTTTTTCTATTTCAGCAGGGTCTACTCCAGAAGTTTTCTTTCAAAATGGTCCATAAGTTGGATCGGGCTTTTACTTTTTGGCATTGGTATGATGTACGTAACCTGGCCTGGTTTTTTGGAGCTTCCCACCGAGCTTAAATTGATAGGCACCATAATCCACATGATTGGTGGATTAACGCAAGCTTCGTTTTTAGCTTTAGGCACATATGAGTTAGTAAAGCATGTCCATGTAGAAAAGCGGACTTCGCTTTTAATAGGAGTGATAACATTGATAACTGCCGTAACACTGGCTGTAATTTATGCTTTTGATGACTCACGATCTACGGAGCGCTACATTTTAAGAATAGGTGTGCGAAGTTTAATATTAGGCATCGTGTATATCACCTGTGGTTTTTTTGCTATTTACTCAAGGAGATTCGGGCTTGAAAGTTATGGAAAACGATTGTTGGGTATCGCTTTTATAAGCTACGGTATAGCCCAAATCGGTTACTTCACGACGGTTATTTTAGTTGTTAATGGTATTGATGCATCAATTATACTATCTGTTTACGGTATAATCGACTTATTCCTGATGACGGTAATGGGTCTTGGAATGGTCATGTGGCTGTTAGAAGACGAGCGGCTAAAGCTGAAAAGTACAAACGCCGACTTGGACAAATTTCTATATAGTACATCTCATGACTTAAGGGCGCCGATAGCCTCGGTGCTTGGATTAACGCACGTAGCCAAGCTTGAAACAAGTAACGATAAGATGATCAGCTTCTTTAATATGATAGAAGCCCGTGTAAAAAAGCTTGACGAGGTAATTGGCGACATTTTGTCCTATTCAAAAAACAATAAACAAGAAGTTAAGAGAGATAAAGTGGATTTTAATGCTCTGCTTGACGAGGTGGTTACTGACCTAAAATTCAATAAAGGAGCGTCTAAAATTCGGCTCATATTTGATAAGGAAACTGAGCATTTTACTATTTGTGATGCTGCCCAGCTTAAAATTATACTTAATAACTTACTGGCTAATGCTGTTAAATATCACGATCTAAAAAAAGAGGACCCTTTTATAGAGGTAATCTTTGAAAAAAAGAAGAGTAAGGTTAACATCACGGTACACGATAATGGTACGGGCATATCTTCTGACCACCTGGAAAGGATTTTCGAAATGTTCTACCGGGCGAGCACCGATTCTGACGGATCAGGACTCGGTCTGTTTATCGTAAAAGAAGCCGCTAAAAAAATTGGCGGGGAGATTAAGGTGTCGTCAATCTTTCGAGAAGGCAGCTCTTTCAAATTAACCTACGAGGAGTTAACGTAGGCCCTTTAACCGGTTTACCTCCTTATCAGTAAGATATCTCCACTTGCCGCGAGGTAAATTTTGTTTGTCAAGACCTGCATATAAAACTCGATCCAGCTTTATTACCTCATATCCAAAATGCTCAAAAATACGCCTAACTATACGGTTCCTTCCAATATGTAATTCGAGTCCAAATTGCTTATAGTCGTTTGATAAAATTGCGAGCTGATCTATTTTTGCTACGCCATCTTCCAATTCCACTCCTTCCTGAATGCGCGCTACGTCTTCTTTAGAAACTCGCTTATCCACTTGTACACTGTAGATTTTCTTAACGTTATTTGACGGATGAGCTAATCTCTCTGAAAGTTCTCCATCATTGGTTAATAGTAGTAATCCGGTTGTGTTTCGATCTAACCTGCCCACAGGATATATTCTTTGGTCACCGGCTTTTTTTACTAAATCCATAACCGTCCTGCGTCCTTGCGGATCATCCATTGTAGTGATAAAATCCTTGGGCTTGTTAAGGAGCACATAAATAAGTTTTTCGGGAATCAGTGTTTTTCCCCTGTAGGAAACTTTATCGTTGCGGGATACTTTGGTTCCTAACTCCGTAACTATAGCTCCGTTGATAGTGATTTCACCATTTTTTATCAGTTCGTCGGCATCTCTTCTTGAACAAATTCCAGCATTGGCTATGAATTTATTTAGACGAATAAGAGACTCTATTCCTTTAGGGGTTTTTTTCGGGATATTCGACTTGGTCATTAGAAACGCTAGATGCCACTTTCTTCACCTATGGAACTTTCTTCTGCCGGACTAACGAAATCCTTCGGTGTTGGGAGTTCTCCTAACCCGTTAATACCGAAATATTCCATAAACTGTTCACTTGTTCCGTAAAGTAGAGGTCGACCAATGCTTTCCGATTTACCTTTTATTTCTATGAGGCCTTTTTCTAATAGCTTTTGTACGGCGTAATCGCAGTTAACCCCACGAATACTCTCCATGTCACCTTTTGTAACCGGTTGTTTATAAGCAATAATTGATAGCGTTTCCAATGCTGAAGTGGAGAGTCTTCTCTTACTTTGCTGCTTAAGAAGTATACCAATACTCGCCTGGTATGCCGGTTTGGTTAGAAATTGGTATCCTCCAGCAGTATGAACAATCTCCAGGGAAAACTGATCGGATGTATATTTATCAATTACACGCTGAACGCCATTTTCGATATCTGCAAATGGAACCTCTGCTTCAAACATTTCACTTAAGCACGTCTGAATATCCTTGGCCTTAATTGGTGTTTGAGAGCAAAATATCAGCGCTTCAATATGATTCTGAAGAAAATCCAATTTTTAGCTTTGTTGACTCAATTTAGCCGCTATAGATTGTGTAGTATGGGGAACGGCCCTTAGTCGCTCTTTAGAAATTAAGTTACCCGTTACAGAGCATATACCGTAAGTCCCATTTTTTATTCTTACCAAAGCATTTTCCAGATTCACAATGAATTTTTGCTGACGTGCAGCCAGCTGACTTAGGTTTTCTTTTTCCGCCGTATCGGCACCATCTTCCAGTACCTTTGTGTTACCCGCGGTACTATCGGTTCCTTCGTCATTACTTTTATTTAAGCTACCCTTAAGAATCTTAAGTTCTTCTTTTGCCTTTTCAAGTTTATCATTAATTAAACTTTCAAACTCTACTAGCTCTTCGTCCGAATATCTGGTTTTATTTTCGTTATTACTCATGCGGAATCAGTTATTAAATAAAACAAAGATTTAAATAAACCTTAGATTGAATTGGCGCAAAAGTGGCCAAAAAACTTCAATAACTAAAAGATAGTATGTAATTACTATCAAAAGTACTAAAAGATATTACGGCAAAAGTTGGGGTAACTTATGCATTAGAAACCAACTGTAGGAGCAGGATTTAGGCTAATTCAAAATTAGATGAATTCAAAATTTTAATTCGCTCTTTAACGGTGGCTAAATCCATATTAATCCGATGTTTCATCTTAATATAGCGCCTAATAACCTCTGCCCGCTTACCTTTTCTAAGTGAATACGTTAGCGAACTATCTATTAAACAATTCATGGTTGTTAGAGTAATTATATAAAGTAAACAAAATTCAGTGAGATTAGTTTGTCTTCTTTATAGTTAAATGATGGCATAAACGAAAGGTTAAATTTTTTTACTGGCGTTCGAGAAAAGTTTTTTTGATTTGGAATCATTCGCTAAAAACACCCTTTAAATTCCCTAAAGGGCAGTTCTTAATTACTCCCTTTAGGGCGGGGGTAGTTTTCAGCTTTAAGGAAAAAACTTTTCTCGGACGCTTCAAAGGCACTTTTTTCTTGTTAAAAAATTTATTCGGATACCAGTAAAATTTTTTCTGAAATAAATTAAAACCGAGAGCCCACTACCACGCTTTCTTTAAAGCTAGTAATGGAACCCGCAACATCAAAAACCTCGAAATATACAATGTAATAGCCCGTGCGTACCTTTATTCCCTTATCATCTAATCCATCCCAAATGAAGAAACCTTCGGAGCTCAATGTCTGGTTGTCTGCAAGAGCAATAATCTCTCTTCCTTGTGTATCATAAATTCTCACATTAGCCACTTTACCTGGTCGATCAAACTGATAATTAATTGTAGCAAAATCATTTTGACCGGACCCATCCGGTATAATAACTTGTGGCTCAATCGAAATAGAACTGGATAAATCTGAGCTTTCCACATTTTGCGAGTTTCTAATTCCTGGTGTAGCAAAACCAGCCGTTGAGGCTGCCGATCTCCAATTAGACGATTGAGTTGACGGTTGTATTGGTGAAATCCGCTCGAGAGAAACACCTTCCGTATCAGCTAAAAGCTCGAAGTGAAAATCATCATTATATTGAAATGCTTCTGTCAAACTGCTGTCCGGCCGAATAAGACTAATTGAGCCCTCGCTATTGGGCATTGAGGGTAGCGATTCCACTAGAAATATCCTGCTCTCATCTATAGATGAATAAAAATCCCTGAGATTATCTTGAATGGTGAACGCCAGATAACTTTTGGGCGGCAGTACAAGATTATCTGATGTAATCATACTTAAATCCAGCGGAATGAAGTCGGCTCCAT
>JBCDHA010000255.1:0-5890 GCA_038750705.1 Bacteroidota bacterium | reverse complement strand
CAGTATGATCGTTTTACCGTCAGAGGCAATTTTTTTTATCAACTCACGGATCTCCGCAATTCCCTGAGGATCCAAGCCATTGGTAGGCTCATCCAGGATCATCACCTCAGGGTCACAGATGAGGGCCGAGGCAATGGAAAGCCGCTGCTTCATACCTAGTGAGTACGTTCTGAACTTATCATCCTTGCGCTCAAATAATTCCACCGTTTTAAGAACAGGATCGATGTTATCTTTAGATGCTCCCTTTATCTCTGCCACGATCTCAAGATTTTTAGTCGCCGATAAATAGGGATAGAAAATAGGCGTTTCAAGAATAGCGCCGATGCGTTTTCGCATTTCTTTAGTAGGAGGTTCTCCAAACCAGGAAAACTCTCCACCGGTTCTATTGATGACGTCCAGCAAAATACCCAGAGTCGTGGTTTTACCACTGCCGTTTGGTCCGAGGATGCCAAACACGTTGCCTCGTTGAACATCGAGCGACAGGTCTTTCACCGCAGTGATTCTACCATAACGCTTGGTAAGGTTCTTAATACTTAAAACAGTTTCCAATAGGTGATTAATTTTAATTGATCCAAGATATGAAACATTTCATAAAGTGGGATTCTTCAAACCACTTTGAGTAGCCAGACGAATGCTTTTAGTAACGTAATAGGAATACCTGGGAATATATTTTAATTGGGAGTGGTTTGCAGGTCAGGTGAATGGCGGCTTGCTTAAAAAGCATCCACGTCCCGTACCGTAGAAGCCAGTTTGGCGAGTTTGTTTAGTGGTACAAAGCCCTTGATATCCAACACGGCAAGGTTTTGATCATCATCCATTAGCAGTACGAGGCCTTTGGTTTCACCCCCGCTTTCTTTTATATACACATTGATATTCATCCCCTCCTGGCGCATGGTCATGAGGTCTTCGAAATCATCATCGTGGTATTCATCCACTAATTCTTTGAAATACGATTTATCAATTTCGGTCTTGTTCTTATCCACACGAACGAATTTCATGGTCTCTATATCCTTCAATAAATCCTTTAGTTCGGCTGTCTCTTCTATTTCTACCACTTCATAAAGCATCTTGAGTGTACTTTTGTAAAAAAACAATACCTGCGCATCTTCATGCTCTTCATGGAATTTTTGAGTGGTTCTACTCTGCCCAAAGGTGAGTGCAGGTAATAGAAGAAAACCGATGATGATGATTGATCGTATCATGATGATTCAAATTACTAAAAACAAATAAAATGGAAAAGTCCCTGGACTTGATCCGGGGCCTAGATAATTAGAAAATTCCCGGGCTTGACCCGGGATCCCGAACTTTATTAAAGCGCAATGCGTCCTTTTCGGGATCCCGGCTCAGGGCCGGGACTAGTGCCAGTTCCTGCTATTCCTGGCCAGGTAGGCAATGTCTTTCATATCTAATGTACCATTTACATTCATAACTACGGCATTATCTTCTTCGCGGATCAGAATCACCATGTTCTTTACTTCATTGCTACCGCCTTGGGTCATTACCGAGACCCGATCTCTGCCGTCCCTCATATTCATAAGTTCCTCATACTTTTCAGACTTTAGCTTTTCTTTCAGTCCGTCAAATTCAGCAGGTTTCAAGCCGGAATCAAACAGCGGCACAGACACAATGTCCATAGATTCAATGCCTTCACCTATGCGGGCAATGACCTGCGCATCTTCATCTTCCGTATCGTAAGAAGCAATGGTGGACATCAATTTGAAGAGACTTCCATTGAGACGCACTACCTTAGCATCGCGATCGTCCTCGTACTTATCACGAAATTCCTTCACCGTTTTACTCTGACCAAGAGCAAAACCAAAACCGATTAATAAAGCGAATACTGTTGTTACTGATTTTTTCATCACTATTTATTTTGATTGTTGTTGTCTTAATTAATTACCCTTAATGTTTTCTAATCCTTCCAGTCCATCTATATCCATGGCTTTTGAGATCCTGGCCACTTGCTTCAGATCAATTTCTCCGAAGAGCGTCAGAATAAAAAATTCTCTATTCCCACCCATGATCATCACCAACTCGTCCACTTTGCCATTTTTTTCCTTGATCATGAACTTCATGTCCTTATCTTCATCGCGCACTGACATTAATTCATCAAATTCTTTCTTTGGAAGAAGCCCAAGCGCTTCACGGTAAAGATCCTTACCGTTATCAACATCATCCTTGGCCAATATTTTCAGTCCTCTTAACTTACTAATGGCATCCATCACCTCCTGATCTTCTTCGTCCTCGAATTCAAGATCTGTGAATAACCCAAACATTCTGGCCGTGATGTTCACATTGCTAAAGCTCTCATCGTCAGCATATTTATTAAAAAATCGGCTGATCGCGTCGTCTTGTGCCTGGGCGGTAAAACCCGGCATGAGTACCATTGTTACTATTAATATCTTCTTCATTTTTCTCCTATTTACAATTCGTTATCGTCTTTTTTAATTTTTTCCTGAGCAGTGTTAAAAACCGCTACTTTTTTAGCCTCCTTGCGTCCTTTGTTAAAGTTTTTCGAGATCATTTGTAAAGCCTTCTTAGTCTCCTCAAAAGCCTCTTCAGGTGTCTCAAAGGTGCCCAGGTCAGCCGTTGTTTTCTTATAATCATCACGAATGAAGTAGGTAGCGGTTACTATAATCAAGCCAACCGCTGCCACTCTGGCAATATCATAAAAAAGCTTTCTTACTTTGCCCTGCTTTTCGCCGGAGGGCTTCTTTTCAATTTGTGCTATTACGCGTTCATCGAACAGGGCATCCAGCTTTTTCTCATCCCTTTCATGCTTATAGTATTGGAAAAGTGGTATTAGTGATTTCCATTTGTCAGGCACCTCATCACTTAGGAAGAAAAGTTGAAGCTCTCCTTCCTCTTCTACTGAAGTTTCACATTCCCAATACTTTGCCAACAGCCTTTCTATTCTATCCAAGTCCATACGCATTGATATTTAATAGATTCTCTCGAACTGCTTTCCTTGCTCTGAAAAGATTGACTTTTACCTGGTTCATATCTATGGCCATAATATCGCCAATCTCTTTGTAGCTAAATCCCTCCACATCTCGCAACTGAATCACTTGCTTCTGCTTGTCGGGCAAGGATAAAATCAGGTTTTCGATGTTTTCCATGGTGTCTTTCATTTCAGTTGATCGATATGGCGTTACTTTTTCTCCCTGTGAGATCTCGAAGTCTTCTTTCATGCCACTGGTTTTACTCATATACTTAGACTTCAATTTGTCGAGACTAAGGTTCCGGGTTACACGCATGCACCAGGCTTCCAAATTTTCCACCTCGTCCATTTCATCGCGCTTGTCCCACACCTTTATGAGCACCTCCTGAACAATATCCTGCGCTTCAGGCTCACTCTTTACCAGCTTTAGCGCAAATCGATACAACTTATCTTTAACTGGTAAAACTTTGGTTTTAAAAGCTTCTAAGCTCATATTCATAGCCAAGACGACCGGTTGATTGGTTTGTTACAAGGTGGTGAAAAATTTTTAAATATTTTCAATCGTCATTCCTGATGAAGCGCAGCGGAAGTCAGGAATCTCCTCTCTGATCAGTGAGATCCCTACCTGCGTAGGAATGACGTTTTTGTTAAACCTCCATCAACTTACCATCCACAACCACCACTACCCTGTCTCCTTTTCTGGGAGTAATTTTATATGTACCTGTTAGCTCACCAAAGGCCGGCAGTAGTGCTTGCTTCTTACCAAAGTAAAAACAAGGCAGTCGCAAAGCTTGTCTGCCCCTGCCCCGCAATAGTACACCGGGGTGAATATGACCTGCAATGTTATATTGATCTTCCGGGTGCTCGTCTAACGGTTCATGTGATAAACGTATTCCATGCTCTTCAATAGATTCCGGATGAACAAGTAGCCCATGTTTATCGTACTGGTGCTTTCCCAGAATATCATGGTTGCCTATCACCAACTCAAAACTGATAGCTGGAAAATATTTCAATACCTGGCCGAATACCTCCCACTCCGGGTTATAATAGCTATGAAAAAGATCGCCCATAAATATCACCCGGTTCGCTTTTACATGCTGCAGCAGGTTGATCAGCCGATCAATATTCTTATCGTTAGGTTTACTGGGAACAGGGATGCCGCTCTTCCTGAAATGGTTCGCCTTGCCCAAGTGGAGATCAGCGATGAGCAAGGCTTCTGCTTCCTTCCAAAAAAGGGCTTTTTCCTCGAGAAGTGTAAAGTGGTTATTATGTATTTCTAATTCCAAATTAAAAGCTAACGTTAGTTAGGAAAATCGTGCTCTAAGAGCAAAAAATCGAGTTTTTCGTTTTATTTCTAGCGGTATGACATACTTTTACCAGTTCGTTTTAAAGCGAACTTTTATGATCATTCCAAAGGAGTCAAAATTAACTAAAGAGCAGCTAAAAGAAGTTACCGAGATAGCTGAAGAATACAGCTGCCGGATAAAGCCCATCGAAGGGCATCATAGAACGATATATGCCCTGCTTGGTGAGGAGCGTGAACCTATTATGATCAACAGGATCATGGGATTGGATTACATAGACAGGTTCGACGCCATTGATTCTCCTTACAAGCTGATGGACGTACATTCTGAGCTTGCGAACCATAAAATTGTGATTGGAGGTCATATTATCGGTGAATCTCCTTTTATCATAGCAGGACAGTGTACCATAGACCCTAATAACCCAACCTATTTTTTAGAGACCGCCCATGCGGTAAAAGAAGCCGGTGCAAAAGCCATACGTGGGGGTGTTTGGAAACCCCGGACCATGCCCTACGCCTTTCAGGGTGACGACCGATCTATAAAAACGCTCATTGAAGCCAGAGAGCAGACCGGGCTGCCGGTAGATACAGAGGTGATGGACGAACACCAATTGGACATCGCTTTAGAAGCCCAAGTCGATATACTGCAAATTGGTACGCGCAATGCCTTAAACTATTCTTTGTTGAAAAAGATTGGGGAGAAAACGGCCGACACGAATACCGCTGTGTTATTGAAGCGTACCCGGGCCATGGGACCGGTAAATGAATTAATTGCCGCCGCAGAATACATTGTGGCGGGGGGCAATCCCAATGTGATGCTTTGCCCCAGGGGAACTATTCCTCAAATGGAAGGATACCGAAACAATCCGGACGAAAGCATTACACCTTTGTTAAAAGAAAAAACCTGGGCTCCTGTGGTGGTAGATCCTTCACACTCTGTAGGCAGAGCACAGTATGTGCCAGGCGCCGCTTTGGCCGCCATGGCGTATGGCGCTGATGGGCTGATCATAGAAACGCATATCGATCCTAAGCATGGCATTGGAGATGACCCTAAACAGGCGTTAACTCCTGAAACTTTAACCAAGCTGATCAAAGACGTTCATACCATTTGGAATATTAGTAGAGGGAAAGAGGTATTGGTTTAATATGCACGTCATTCCTGATGAAGCGTGGTGGGAGTCAGGAATCTCAACCACACCAAAACAATGGCTAGAGCAACATTGAAAAACCGTTATCAATCCACATTATTCACCGGAGGTGGGCCATCCGGCACAATACCTTTGTACACGTAATCACCTTTGCGCTCTTTAAACTCTACTTTGACTTCTTCACGCAATTTTGCATTTTCAAAAAGATCGATCATCGTCATGGATAGCGCCTTTGTAGCATAGAGCATACCTTTATGCCCTATCGACATACCGCTGCAAGCTACTACTGCCCAACTGTGCCAGGGCGTAGCTTTCGGCGCTACTGTGGCTGCTAAACGGATAGTGGGTACCACCCAACTCACGTCTCCCACATCGGTAGAGCCTCCACGAGGATGTTCCAACGTTTCCTCTAAGGGATTGATCTTTGTGTCGAACCCTACTTGCGGCTTTCCGGTAGCTTCCTGAATCTTTTTGGCGAATACCACCTCTTCGTCAGTG
>JBCDHA010000254.1:0-5954 GCA_038750705.1 Bacteroidota bacterium | reverse complement strand
CTTGAATTTCCCGAACCAAGGGCGAGTTTGCCTTTCAGCGTGTTGATTGGTTTGAATGAACTAAGGAAAAATGCAGGATAAAGACCAGCAAGAACTCCTGTCACAAGTGCGGCAATCGCCAGGATAAAAACAAAAACCGGCTCAGACAATGGCAATGTCAATTCCTTGCCGGAAAGCTGGTTGAAAAATGGCATAATCAGCAGAACAAGGAAAATTCCAAGTGCATAGGCCACCACGCTTAGCAGCACAGATTCTACCAGAAACTGACGAACTAAATGTGTTTTAAGAGAACCTAATGCCTTGCGTACACCTACTTCCTTGGCTCGGTTCGCCGAGCGCGCGGTAGACAGGTTCATAAAATTGATGCACGCCAGCCCTAAAATAAAAATCGCGATGGCGCTAAATAGATATACTGTCTCCAAACTTCCGGATCTGCCAATGTCAAATACAAAATCAGAAGTAAGATAAACCTGATCTAATGGCTGCAACTCTAAAGATACGCTGTTTCCTGCGGCTAGAAACTCTTCGATGGTTATACCCATATACTTCTGCAACTCCGGATCAGCTTTAGATCCATAAAATGAACTGACTTTTTCAGTAAGCTCATTCTCAGTTAACCCGGGTGCTGACCTTATGTAGGTGAAGAAGTTGTTACTTAACCACATGGTGTTACTCGCTTCTTCAAGGCTGGACATTGACATAAGAAAGTCAAATTGAAAGTGGGCATTCTCTGGCATATCAGCAAAAACTGCCGTTACTTCATAGTTTTGGTCGCCATCCAAGACGAGTGTTTTGTTCAAAGCCCCACCGCCAGGAAAATATTTAGCGGCCGCAGACTTGCTGATTGCAATTGTGTTAGGTCTGATCAATGCACTTCTTGCATCACCTTCGATTACTTCGAAGCTAAAGAGATCAAAAAAAGTAGAATCCGTAAAAATGAGTCCATCCTCTTTAAAGCTTTCTGTGGCTTCCGGTGTTTTTACAAGGTAAGTTCCTCGGCTTCTAAATCTTACGGCTTGCTCTATTTCAGGGAGCTCACTCACTAACCCACTCGCCATGGGTGCAGGACATACCGGGTAGTGAAACTCATTGCCATTGAACTTACCGTGTCGTACGATCCGGTAAATTCGATCAGAGTTCTCATGAAACTTATCAAAACTGGTTTCATGAGAAACAAACAGATAAATCAGGAGGCTACAAGCCACACCTACAGAAAGACCAAAAATGTTAATGCCGGCATAAAACTTATGTTTTACTAAATTTCGTAAAGCAATTTTGAAATAGTTCTTGACCATAATTTTTGTGTTGTTATTGGTATACTCTATTGTTTGTTTTTGTACTTCTACCAGTTCTTTATCTCTACCGAAAGAAGCTATAATCTCATCATAGGCCTCGATAAACCTGACCCCACTATTCATTTTATCTTCTAATAGTGTGCAGATATGATCCACCAGTTCTTCACCAAGATCCTCATCTACAATACCCCGGTAAGAAATATCCTTAATGATGTAGTTTATATGTTCTTCGGTAAGCGTCATGCCAGTTTTGTAGAAAGCTGAAGTACCTGGAACATGGTTTTCATAAATGCCTCAAAGTCCTGAATTTTTTGAATCGCTGTACTCGTACCCAAAGGAGTTAGAAAATAATACTTTCTTACACGTTTGCCCATACTCATTTTCTCCGTTTTGAGTAGCCCCTCGGCCTCAAGCTTGTGAAGAGTAGGGTATAAAGAACCTTCAGTAAGTTGAAGAGACTCATCGGAAAGTTCTTTCACTTTTTGTGTGATTTCGTATCCATACATCTTACCATTATCTGCCAGAAGCTTGAGAATAATCGTTTGGAGTGTTCCTTTCAACAGTTCAGGGCTATGCATAATTCTCAAATACATTGGAGTCTTAGGTAATACGAAAGTACATTGCTTTGGTTACAGCATGATATAATTAATCAACCTAAAAAGGTTGAATGAAAAACTAAAATTTGTGAGTTTTACGTTACTGTTTTACAAGTTTTAATCTGCATCAGCGATAATGAAGAACTTCTTTTTTTTCATACTTGTATTTAGTCCCACCACGTTCTTGTTTGGCCAAGAAGAAGAGCAAGAAACTGTGGACCTCTTTAGCATAAACTCTCCAATCACTTTTGACTTAGGTGAAAACGAGGAAGAAGAAGAGGTCTACGAGCCCAAGAAGAAAAAGCGTAAAAAGAAAGTCTTTTATGGCATTAAAACGAAAAAAAGGTTCACCAGAAAGGGCATTGGTGATAAAACCACATTTGAACTTTTTTATGTTTTGAAGGAATTTGAAAAGCCTGAAACTCAGGTTCGCGATGTTTATTGGTATGATCACCGCAGGCAGGAAGTAAGAAAGGGTGGAAAGATAGACCCTAAGTTTGGGGATATACTTCATGGCCCATATCAAAAAATGAGAAATGGTCAGATATTAGAAGATGGCATTTTTTATAAGGGAACCAAGCATGGCAGGTGGATGCATTATGACAAGAATGATCTTTTAGTGGATAAAGAAAAATATTTTAAAGGCTGGCCTAAAGAATCGATGGTAAGGTATTATGATAAGGACCGCCAAAAAATGAAAGAGATTATTCCAATTGAGTATGGTGAAAAGGAAGGTAACTATTTCTACTTTTTCGAAAATGGCAGGAAGGCGGTTCAGGGAGAGTACCATTGGGACCTGCCAGTTGGAGACTGGGTAGAGTACTACGCCTCAGGGAGACGAAAGAAGATCGTACGTTATTCCAAAGACCCACATGATGATGAATTCAAACCCTATATTTGGAAGGAGTGGAATCCTAAAGGGAAGCTGATTTATCAGAAGCGGTAATATTGGACATAATTAATTCGTATTTTTGATTTATGGAAGATCAGCTTCTGAATAGAATCACGGTAAATCCTGAGATTTGCCATGGAAAACCAACTATCCGTAATAAGAGGTACACTGTCGATCTAATTCTAGACTTACTAGCGGCAGGATCAACTCATAAAGAGATTTTGAATGACTATCCTATGCTGGAAGAATCGGACATTTTAGCTTGCCTTGCCTATGCCACTAAGCTGGCTAAGTATTCGAGCTATACACGGTTGTCATCATGAAACTGAATTTGGATGCTCAACTTCCTGTTAAACTTTCTGAAATATTAGATCAACTCGGATTTTCCTCGATCCATGTAGAAAATTTGCCCAGAGGCGACGAAACCTCAGATAATGAGATTATAGCATATGCTGATGCTAATGAAATGTTTGTCGTTACAAAAGATATAGATTTTTATCACTCTTTTATGACAAATGGAAGACCACGCAAATTATTCTTAATAACTACAGGCAACATTAAAAACAAACAATTATTTAATCTCTTCAGAAACAACTTTATGCTAATAAGCAAAACATTAAAAAGAAGTCGTTTTGTTGAAATGAATAATGCTGGAATAGTTGAACATAATTATTAGTTAGTAAAAAGCATCTTCCAGGTGTAGTATTCTTTGCTGTCCTCCTTCGAGTACAACGGATACAATGTCGAATCGAATGTCCTTGTTCCAATCGTGTTGAAAAATATATTCTTCAGCACCTTCAGTCACTTTTGCTGCTTTCTTTTCATCTACAGATTCCTCGGGTTGGCCAAACCCTACAGATGACCGGGTCTTAACCTCCACAAAAACCAGCAGATCATCTTTGCTGCAAATCAGGTCTATTTCTGAGCGCTTGAAGCGCCAGTTTGTTTCAAGCAGTTTGTAGCCCCGTGCTTTCAAATAATCTGCGGCTATTTGCTCTCCCTCTTTTCCCAGTTCCGCTTTGTTTTTCATTCCCGCTAGGGATTGGAATAATGATCTTTATAACTCGATGCCAGTAGAATAAGGCCAAATACAAAGAACGTCATTCCCAGCGCAAGCGGGAATCTCTTCTAAATTAGTACTGACCATGTCAAGATTTCTGATCTAAGTCAGGAATGACGCTTATCTTAATGGCTTAGATTTGTAATTTACAATTTCCATGAACAACCATCCGAATAAATCCGTCAAGTACATCGATTTAGGGGTAATCGATTACCAGAAGGCCTGGGATTATCAGACAGAACGGTTCGATGCCGTGGTTGAAACTAAGATCGAGAATCGTAAAAATGAAGCAACTATTCCTACCCGAAACTATCTTCTGTTTTGTGAACACCCTCACGTTTACACTTTAGGTAAAAGTGGATCAGAAGATAATCTCTTGGTGGATGATGATAAATTGAAAGAAATAGAAGCTACTTATTACAAGATCAATCGTGGGGGAGATATTACCTATCACGGGCCGGGTCAAGTTGTAGCTTATCCTATTTTAGATCTGGACAATTTTTTTACCGACATCCATAAGTATTTACGTTTTTTAGAGGAGGCGGTGATCCTTACGCTTAAAGAGTACAACATTGAAGCTGGCCGAATTACAGGGTTAACAGGGGTTTGGTTGGACCATGTAGATCAAAAGAACCCGCGAAAAATCTGTGCCTTGGGCGTAAAGTCGAGTAGATGGGTGACTATGCACGGCCTCGCCTTTAACATTAATACGGACCTGGATTACTTTAAAAATATTGTACCATGTGGTATTGATGATAAAGCAGTAACCTCGCTTGCGGCAGAGTTAGGACAGCCACAGGATATTGAAAAGGTGAAAACGGAATTGAAAAAAAACATTGCGGAGCTTTTTGAAATGGATTTGACCAAATGAAGAATGATATAAAAAAACCGGAAGTCAAGGATGTTACCGTAGCCATTGCAAAAAATAGCAGTGAAGAAGGTCAGGTGGAATGGAGCGTTCATTTGATAAACAACAATGATGTTAGCCTTGAAAACACTTTGGTCGCGTCCAAAGGATATGGAGAACAAAACGGAGAAACTCAAAAGACTTCGATACTCAGGCATTTCCTTGAAACGGTAGAAGCGAAAACGACAGCACAAATAGAATTGATCCAGCCGGAAGTTTTTCATCTAAATAATGAGTATTGGGTAAGCTATTACATCGATGGTCAGCTCTATGATAAGCGGTTTACGTTTGTGCCTGATTCCATATCAGAGGATAATTTGACTTATATTAAAGAACTAAAGACCAAAGGCATTCTTCACTCGTAACCTATGCAACTTAGAAACATTCTCTTCATCGATATTGAAACCGTTGGTATAACCGATGATTACGAAAACCTGCATGAACGTTTAAAAACCCAATGGTCAAGAAAGGCGGCCTTTTTAAAGCGTGAGGAAGGTATAACCGATCAAGAGCTATTCAACCGGCGGGCTGGGATTTATGCCGAGTTTGGCAAAATTGTTACCATAGGGGTTGGGTATTTCGTTTCCAAAGACAAGGGTTTAGAGTTTAGAGTAAAGGCGCTTTACAGTGATGACGAAATGGAACTTCTGGAAAGTTTTAAGGATCTAATCCGTAAGATCAACAATGATCATCTCATTCTTTGTGCTCATAACGGGCGTGAGTTTGACTTTCCGTATTTGAGCAGACGCATGCTTATAAATGGTATTCCTTTGCCTAATGTTCTGGACCTGGCCGGAAAAAAGCCCTGGGAGGTTCAGCATCTGGATACGATGGATCTCTGGAAATTTGGGGATTATAAACATTATACTTCTCTCGATTTACTGGCATCTGTTTTCGGTATAGAATCAAGTAAAACAGGTCTTGACGGGAGCATGGTAAATGAAACCTACTATCGTGACGGCGGACTTAACAAAATCGCCGAATACTGTGTAGAAGACGTGGTGGTTTTGGCCAGAATTTTCCTCAAGCTTAAGAGCATAGATTCTGATTTAGAAGTCCTCAGAATTGAGCCCAATTGATTACCAAATCATTATTTTTCGATTCAGGATGCATTAGCATAAATATTAACTACATCTTTGTAGTGAATGAGTAAAAAGAGAAAGAAAAAATCCAGCAAACCGGCTGGAATTCAGGAGAAGCTTCG
>JBCDHA010000253.1:0-5962 GCA_038750705.1 Bacteroidota bacterium | reverse complement strand
CCGGATTAATAAACGGAAATCTGTAAAATCTTATTACTGGTAAATTTTTTGAACAAGAAAAAGGCGCCTTTGAAGCGTCTGAGAAAAGATTTTTGCTCAAAGCTGAAAACTACCCCCACCTGCCAAATGGCGGGAGTAATTTAAGAACTGCCCTTTAGGGAATTTAATGGGTGTTTTTAGTGAATGATTCCAAATCAAAAAAACTTTTCTCGGACGCCATTAAAATCTTATTAAAAAACTACGTTTCCGTTACATCACTAAACCGAAAAAACCGGTCAGTCACAAGAAAATATATATTAAGAATATTATCTCTTTAGTACAATAGTTTTACCTGCCCGAAGTACTTCTATTTCCAAAGGGTCCTCCGCCTTAAGATTTTCGGCATTCTTGGCGATCTTAACAAGGGTTTCATCGGAGGTATCCAGACGTATTCCATTAATGGCAAGTATAATGTCGCCTCCAACAATAAATTTTTCTTCGCCTATTGTAGCTTCAAGGTTACCCCCTCGTAAGCCAAGCGTTCCAAAGGATGACAGAAACACCACTTTCTGCACAAGTAACCCGGCCGGTTGTGGCAGATTAAAAAGTTTAGCCAGATCACCCGTTAAGGGCACAGCATCCATGCCTGTCCAGAGTATGTTCCTTTCCAGCAACAGGTTTTTCGCCAGGTTAGAGGTGGCCGCAAAACCAATGCCGGCAAAACCTCCTGACTCCGAGAGAATCTGACTTACTATTCCCACAACCTCTCCTTTCATATTGAACATGGGCCCACCGGAGTTACCGTGATTGATGGCAGCGTCTGTCTGAATAAATTCACTTTTAGCAAATGGATTCTGATAACGGTCATCCTTTAGAATTCCGCTCACGTATCCTGAAGAGAGCGAGTGGCTGAGCCCGTAAGGTGCACCAACAACGAATACGCGGTGCCCTATCTTAACCTCATCTGAATCTCCCAAAGCAACAGTAACCGCATTCTTTCTGGGCCAGACTAATTCCAGGAGCGCGAGGTCGGCTTGTTTGTAAGCAGAAACGACTTTGGCCGGAATAATTTCGCCGTCTGCAAATTGCACCTTCACATTTTCTGCAACCTGGACCACATGGGCCGCAGAAATGACTTGTTTATCTGAAATCAGGAACCCGGACCCAAGCCCTCCGGAGGCTACGGTCTGTGTTGTTCTCCCATTGTTAATTAAGGTCTTCTCTTCCGTAAAAATAACCACAACAGCCGGGTCCACTTTTTCATACAAGCGCGATAAGTCTTGAGCGCTTAGCTGAGAGTTTAGAAGTGGCAACAAAACCAATATAACCAATATCGTTTTCTGAAAGTAAATTCTACCCGATCCCATAATTCTTAGGTTGACATTCATCGGTTTACTATTTCTAATTTCTGATCCATGAAAATAGATAGAAAAGATATTTATTGACTATAACAATAGCGTTATTCTTTCAATAAAATAAATCTGCCTATGCGGAAGACGCCAGTTAGTTCATCGCCTTTAATCGCTTCAAAAGCGGTGGATGTGAATAATTGAAAAATACATAAGCCGGATGCGGGTATAAGTTACTTAGGTTATCAACCGATAACTTTTTAAGCGCTTGCTTTAGCGGAGCGGAATTATAGGTAGTGGCGGCATAATCATCGGCTTCAAATTCATTCTTTCTACTGATAACATTACCCAGAATACCAAAAACTTTAGATATAGGAGAGTAAAGTATGGTAAAAGCAATAAGGTTGACATGTATAGCGAGCTGCTCTGCGCCTAAGGCCAGACTCAGGTTCTCGTTGAAAATTAAAAGAGACATAACAAAAAGCATCAGACCTATTTGAGCAATAGAAATGATAAAGCCCTGCACAATATGCTTCTTTTTAAAATGACCTACCTCATGTGCGAGAACAGCTACAAGTTCCTCAATAGTATGGTTATTAATTAGCGTATCATACAGCACAATCTTTTTCTTTTTTCCAATACCTGAAAAAAATGCGTTGGCTTTCTTAGATCTTTTGGAGCCATCAATAACAAAGATATTAGTGAGTGGAAAGCTTACACTTTTACTGTAAGCCTCTATGGCATGTTTCAGGTCGCCATCTTCCAAAGGAGTAAGTTTATTGAATAAGGGCAAGATCAATGTTGTATAAAACATATTAAAGAACAGTACGAATAGGCCTGCTATGATCCAGAAGTATATCCAAAAGTTAGAGCCGATCTCAATAATCAGGTAGAGTAAAGAACCAATTAATAGTACCCCAAGTAGTAAGCCTAACAGATATCCTTTAACCTTATCCAGGAAAAATGTTTTATAAGTAGTTTTGTTAAAACCAAATTTCTCTTCAATAACAAAAGTGCTGTATAATTGGAAAGGTGTATTCAACAGATCGGAAAGAACGTATAGCGTGCCAAAATACGCTAAAGCCAGCGTTATTTCATTGGTTATATAGGGGGAAAGCATACTATTAAGCCAGCCAAATAAACCAAAATATATCATACCCAAAGACAGGAAGAAGCTAAACGCGGAGGTAATAAAAGAAAAAGAGCCTTGAACCTTTTGATACTCAACAGACTGCTTATACTTATCCGCGTCATAAAAATCTGCCACTTCATCCGGCAGCGCCGCCTTAGCAGATCTATGATTTAGGTAATCCAGCAGTTGATCGAGTACGTAGTCGAGTGCAACAATTATGATGATTATATTGAGCAGTGTCCCTTGATGCATATCAAATTATTTCCTGCAAATGTAAATAATGTTTCGAGTTGTTTTTTAGTGAGAAATAATCTCTATTTGATATATATTCCAAATTTGGGAATAATTACCAATGCAAATAGTGCCCTCAATGTTGTTTAAAGGCCTATTGTGAAACTGGTACGGATATAGTAATACCAGCATCGTGAACATTATGGAACTAATAAAAATACGTATGCGAACACTTATTGAGCATGAACTCTTTTTTGCAGGACTTGTATTTGCTATCGGAGTCGGTGTTATTATTTACGAAATACTTTAATTCACCTCTATTTAGATTTTGTCAAAATAGTCATTCAGATTGTATCCTTAACCAGCGGCATGTACATTTGAGTGTTGAAATATTCGATTTATTTAACCTTAAATAAAATCTAAATGAGCTGGTTCTCAGAAGCAATTTCCAGTACACTTGGCCGAAAACTTCTCATGGCTTTAACTGGATTATTTCTAGTCATTTTTCTTTTAGTACATCTTATAGGAAACTTCCAACTTCTATCGGATGACGGAGGCGAGTCATTTAATATTTACGCAAAATTCATGACCTCCAATCCAATCATAAAAACAACGTCATATATTCTATATGCCGCATTTGTTATTCACATAATTTGGGCTATTCTTTTGTCAATTCAAAACAAAAAATCGCGCCCTGTGGGCTATGCGCAAACAGCCGGTTCTACAAACAGTACTTGGAGCTCCCGAAATATGGGCATTTTAGGAACCTTTGTTTTCATCTTTCTTGTGATCCATCTCCGGGGGTTTTGGTATGAAATGCATTGGGGCGGAATACCAACGGCTAACTACGATGGTGTAAAAGTAAAAGATTTATATTCTGTGGTTTTAGAAGCCTATTCACAATGGTGGTACGTGGCGCTGTATGTTTTATCTATGATTTTATTAATGTTTCACCTGACTCATGGCTTTCAAAGCGCATTTCAAACCCTGGGGTTAAACCATCCAAAGTATAATCCTGTTATTAAAACGGTTGGGATAGGTTATGCTATTATTGTACCAGGAGCATTTGCGGCCATTCCAATATTAATGTTTATACAAACTCTTTAAGTTGAAATACCTGTTATGCAATTAGACTCTAAAATACCTGAAGGACCCCTGGCTGAGAAGTGGTCGAAGCATAAGTTCGGAATAAAGCTTGTAAATCCGGCTAACAAGAGGAAGTACGAAATCATAGTCGTAGGCACCGGCCTTGCAGGGGCTTCGGCAGCTGCTTCTTTTGGTGAACTAGGCTATAATGTTAAGGCTTTCTGTTTCCAGGACAGTCCCAGAAGGGCGCACAGCATTGCCGCCCAGGGTGGAATCAACGCTGCAAAAAATTATCAAAACGACGGTGACAGTATCTTCAGGCTCTTCTACGATACCATAAAGGGTGGAGATTACCGGTCAAGAGAAGCTAATGTACATCGCCTTGCAGAGGTAAGTGTAAACATTATAGATCAGTGTGTGGCTCAGGGTGTACCTTTTGCCCGTGAATATGGAGGCTTATTGGCCAACCGATCATTCGGTGGCGCGCAGGTATCACGAACATTTTATGCTAAAGGCCAAACCGGGCAGCAGCTACTGTTAGGGGCTTACAGTGCCTTAAGTCGCCAGGTAGCGAATGGAAAAGTTAAAATGTACTCCCGTGAAGAAATGCTCGATGTGGTAATAAAGGATGGCAAAGCACGGGGCATAATTACCAGAAACCTAACGACAGGTAAAATTGAATCACACTCAGCACATGCGGTGGTTTTAGCAACAGGAGGATATGGAAATGTATTTTTTCTTTCTACCAATGCAATGGGATCGAATGTTACGGCAGTATGGAGAGCACATAAAAAAGGTGCCTTTTTTGCGAATCCTTGCTTCACGCAGATTCACCCTACTTGTATACCCGTATCGGGAGACCACCAATCCAAATTGACTTTAATGTCCGAATCTCTGAGAAATGATGGAAGGGTGTGGGTACCTAAAGAGAAGGCTGACGCTGAAAAAATAAGAAAAGGAGAACTGAAGCCGACCAGTTTGCCGGAAGAAAAAAGAGATTACTATCTGGAAGAAAGGTACCCTTCATTTGGAAATTTGGTGCCGCGTGATGTAGCATCAAGAAATGCTAAATCTGTTTGCGATGAGGGCAGGGGTGTAGCGAAAACCGGGCTCGCCGTTTATCTCGATTTTGCTGATGCTATAAAAAGAGACGGCAGAGACGTAATCGAAAGCAAATATGGCAACCTGTTTGACATGTACCAGCAGATCACCGGTGAAAATCCATATGAAACACCAATGATGATCTTTCCTGCTGTTCATTATACAATGGGTGGCCTTTGGGTGGATTATAATTTGATGACCAACGTTCCTGGTTTATATGCCATAGGGGAAGCTAATTTTTCTGACCATGGCGCTAATCGCTTGGGAGCCAGCGCACTTATGCAAGGGCTGGCAGACGGATATTTTGTTATTCCTTACACCATTGGCGACTACCTGGCGCAGAGTTCATACGATAAATTATCAACAGATGATGAGGCTTTTGTAGAAGCTAAAAAAGGTGTTGAGGATAGAATTAATAAACTGCTTAGCATAAATGGAGAAAAGACAGTGGATGATTTCCATAAGGCTCTCGGTCTGATCATGTGGGATAATTGCGGCATGTCCAGAAATGAAGCTGACCTTAAAAAGGCTAAGCAGGAAATTAAGAAGCTGAAAGATGAATTCTGGACGAATGTTAAAGTTATAGGGTCAAACGAGGAGTTGAACCAGTCATTGGAAAAAGCGAATCGAGTGGCCGATTTTTTTGAACTTGGCGAGCTCATGATAGACGATGCTCTTGACCGCTCGGAGTCATGTGGAGGTCATTTCAGGGAGGAATCGCAAACTGAGGACGGTGAGGCAAAAAGAAAGGACGATGAGTTTTCATATGTTTCTGTCTGGGAATATAATGGCCGTGATGAAGAAGAAACGTTACATAAAGAAGATTTGATTTTTGACAATGTTAAGCTTACGCAGAGAAGCTATAAGTAGATAGTAGGAAAGTGTTACCGGCTAAGGAAATGTTAGTTGAAAACAAGCTAATAGCGCCATAAAATTTCTTAACGGTTACATCAATTATTTGAAAAGGGCTAACTCTAATACTTAACCCTTTTCTATTAACAATAAACAAAGTGTTCATATGAGGATTAAACTCAAAGTTTGGAGACAAAAAAATAACGCTGATAAAGGCGGGTTTGAAACGTAT
>JBCDHA010000252.1:0-5986 GCA_038750705.1 Bacteroidota bacterium | reverse complement strand
TTTGCTAATTTCAAGATAACCACCGGGAGATATGCTCGTGACGTCCGTATCCGTGTCGTTAATTTCAATATCGCCCTTGTATTCGATGTCGAAGCTATTGCCCAGCCTCGTGCGATGTGAACTGCGGACTTTGTTTTTGCTGATGATCGTGGTGCCATTCTCCTTTGAGCGGGAGCGCTGACCAGACGCCTCGGGTACAAATACCGACGCCGCTAAGAAAAAGATGACCAACACTCCAATTTTTGACCTTAAACCGGGTGTTTTTGCATGACTGTTTACTTGACCTTGGAAATACATATGAGTTATTGCTTTTGGATACTGCTTTATTACACTCCAATGATCGTCGCTTTGTTGCACCTGTAATAATGAGATGTATTCAACTGTAGAACAAGTGTAGTGAATTGTAATGAGAGGAATTTCTAAAAGCCATATAATCTACCAGGCATCTTTTTTCCCAAGTAAGTTTAGAACTACTGGCGTCAGAGAAAAGATTTTTTGATTTGGAATCATTCGCTAAAAACACCCATTAAATTCCCTAAAGGGCAGTTCTTAGTTACTCTCTTTAGGGTGGGGGTAATTTTGAGCTTTTAAGAAAAATCTTTTCTCGGACGCCCTTAAAGACACTTTTTTCTTGTTCAGAAAATTTAGTCGGACACTGGTAATTTAGAACTTAAAAAATTTTCCTGCTGTTGGCGCTTTAAGCTAAAGAATTTATACGCCGGTATCATCTTTATAGATAGGTTCTTGTAGCGTAGTTCTTCTTCCTGGTCCATAGTAATGATAATACCGTGATCCGCTTTTAAAAAATCAGATGCTTCCTTAAGTCCGGCTAGTTCTCGATTTAGCGTATCACCTTTTTTCGATTTATACATGACCTGGACAGGAATTAAAGTAGACGAAACTATTTCTACCACCAGATCACACTCTTTTAATTGCTTAAAGAAGTAGATCTTGTGTTGCAGTTTTTTAAACTCCAGCACTACCAGATTTTCGAATAACTTCCCAAAGTCTTCTGAAGATGAATATTCAACAGCAGATAACAAACCCCAGTCTGTAGCGTAGGCCTTCTTTTCTGTATTTTCCCTCTTCATTTCAGAGAAATCAAACTTGTCGATAGTGGTTATTACGTAGGCATCTTTTACATAACCCAGAAAATCATAGAGTGTGTTCTTTCCGACAGAATATTTATTAGATCTAAAATCGTTATAAATTTTGTTGATAGAAAGTGGCTTACCTACGCTTAAAAAGATCTTTTTTATGAAATACTTTAATAACAAGGTCTGGCTAATTTGAAACCTCTCCACTAAGTCACGGTATATCATTACGTTAAAATACTCTTGTAGTACTTTTTTCTTTAAAGGCATATCCATTTTTACCAACTCAGGAAATCCACCTTGTGTTAGATATTCTCTAAAAGCATTTATAGCCAATGCCTTTCCGGTTGCAGAATATGAATTTGGTTCAATACCTTTAAATGATAAAAATTCCTGAAATGAAAGAGGCAATACTTCAATTGCAAGGGCCCTTCCTCGTAGCGAAGTGGCAATGTCAGTGCTTAGAAAAGAAGCGTTAGAGCCGGTGACGACGATATTCTTTGTATGGTCATCATATAGTCTTCTAACAAACTTCTCCCAATATAAAAAATTCTGTATTTCGTCAAAAAAGAAAAAGCACTCATGAAGTGAGAACTGAGGAAATAACTCCTGATAAGCTTGCAGAATAAGATCAAAAGAAAAGTCATCCGAGATCAACCTTTCATCTTCAAAGTTGATCAGGATAATCTGCTCTTTTTTAATTCCCTGTGCGTATGCCTGTTGTATAAGAAGATATAATATATGTGTTTTTCCTGCTCTTCTAGGACCTACAACGCTTAAGATTTTGTTAGAAAACAAAGAAACAGCGATATCTCTTTTTATGAGATGGCCAAAGTCTCTGGACTGATTTACGGTTATTATTTCTTTTATTTTTTCTTTCATAAAGAGATGAAAATAATAAAATATTCTTTATTTAAAAGATGTTTTCAATTATTTTATCTTCAATACAAAGAAGAAGTTGAATTTGTGTAGGCGTTTGCAATACCTTCACAAATGGAATTACGTAAAGGACTTTATGATTTAAACGATTCCTGAAATACGTTTAGCTTCCTCAAGAACCTCTTTCGGATACTCCGCCAGCTCTAATAGCTTAATCGCATTTCTGGTTTTAAGTGGGCCAATTTTTATGGAATGATCAAAATGCAGTTTATTATTTTCTATGACTTCCGTGAAATGATAAAGATCATATTCATCTTTAAGCATACCAGCCAGTTCTATATCATGTGTAGCTACTAAAACGATACTATCCCCTCGATTTAAATAGGAAAGTATGGCCTTTGCCGCCGCTACACGTTCAACTGTATTTGTACCCTTAAAGACTTCATCCAAAAGGAATAAGCATTGGCCGGGGCTTTGCGTAGCTTCAATCAAAGAACCCATAACACCTACCTCTTCAAAAAAATAGCTTTTACCCTGAAAAAGGTCATCATCAATTCTAATGGAAGAAAATTGCTTGAGAATGGGAGCTGAGTATTCTTCTGCAAAACAGGTATAGATAGTTTGAGCCATTATGGAGTTGATGGCAACCGTTCTAAGAAAAGTGGATTTGCCCGACATATTGGACCCTGTTATCAATACGCTTTTATTTTTAATCGTCAGATCATTTGGGGTACAGTCTTTCAACAGTGGGTGATACCCACCTGTTATTCGAAGTTCCTTTTTGGAACCGGTAAACTCCGGCTTACATGTGTTTAATTTGCTCCCTCTCAGAGAGGCTATCGATATGCATGCATCTAAATGGCCAACAAAACGAAATAAGATATGAATATCCGCTTTCTTATCTTTTAGTTCTTCAGATATTTTAAACGTAGTTAATATTTCTATCAGGAATAAAGACTTGAAAAGTTCAGACAGGTATTGACCAACTTCATTTTGCAGCCCTCCTTCGTTGAACTTGATCCATCGGGCATTTTTCTTGATGATATTTAGACGTTCAACACTGTTTAGAACAACTTTTTCCGCCATTAAGCACCGTTTTTTTGCTAATGTGTGTGCCACATGAATGAGCTTAAGAAGCTGAGGAACAGATCTGAAGTAATGGAAAGTATTATTCTTGTTCCAAAGGTGCAGGTAGACATTTACCGAGAAAGGTAGGATAAGAAATATTAAACTTATTGGAAACTGGATTGAAAGTACGATCAAAACCAAGATTAGCGCTAGATTGAGTCTTAAAAGCTTAAACCACTTTGGTTTGATTAGTGAAGATTCATACAATAAGGAAGTGATGCTATAGGCGTCATCAGTGCTGAGCTTAAGTAACTCTGCCTGGGTATCTTCCCTTAACTTTTTATTTCCTGTAAAAAGCTGGATGCGATCTTCAGATTCGTCTGTGGTAGAATTTGCAGGTTCAAGGAGTTTCTTATAGAGAAACTGCTGCCCCACTCTACTGGTAGTTTTATCGATAAATTTAAAGAGCTTTTCGAAATCTAAATCCTCAATGGTCTGATCGGTAAGTCGATGAAAATCTTCTTTAGACGAGTTTACGTAACTGCTTATTTTGAAAAAATTATAGTATTCTTTTTTCGGTTGGGCGCTCTGCCAGTTTGCTTTGATCTGCTCCAACGCCTGTTTTGCTTTTAGTTTTTTGGTCCTCTCGGCAGAGATATAAACGATGATTACAATGATCAGGAGTAAAAGAAGAAGTTCCATGAATATATAAAACTAGCCGTTTAAGACTAATAAATAGTATTCTGTATTTTGTGAAGTAGCGTCATTTGATAATTTATAATTTCAACACCTTTGAGTTTAAATCGATTTTCTTTAATTACTTCAAACCCGTGTTTCTCAAAAAAGGGTCTGGCTGTGATACTCGCATCTGTAGTAAGCTCTGACGCATTTGTTAATGCCAATAGCTCTCTAAGTAGTCTCGTTGCAACTCCTTGTCCTTGAAAGCGGGGATCAACATACATCAAGTCAATGTAACTGTTGTTTTCAAGGGAAGCAAAACCAGCTAATTCATCTGCTAATTCTATCAGGATGAAGCACTGTTCTTTAATGCGTGTAAGCCATTTATCTCTATCTTCAACTGAAGCGGTCCAGGCTTCGATCTGCTCATAACTATAGTCATTTTTGCAAGTCTCCTGAATGCTTTTGACATATAGTATCAAGATAGCCTCAAGGTCACTCTCCTCAGCTTTTCTTTTGATCATTTCGATAGTATCCAAATAGAAAGCCGTCCGACCACTGCAAAGTGGTCAGACCACTAATATGAACTTATTTTAGTTCTTAGTTTTAACGGGGTAGGGAGGACGTGTTGGTTTTACCGGAGGATTGTCGGCTAATTGTTGCATCACAATTTCTATTGCCTTCTCCAATTGAGGATCCCTTCCTTCTATTAAGTCTTTTGGCCACTGTTCTACTTCAACATCCGGCGCCACGCCCTCATTTTCAACGATATACCCGTCTTTCGTCCAAATGGCTAGATTCGGGGCTGTTACAGAGCCCCCATCAATGAACTCCGGAAAACCCAGAATGCCTACCAATCCACCCCATGTAGTTTTCCCTACCATGGTGCCTACGTTGAACTTTCTGAACATCCATGGTAACATGTCTCCTCCCGATCCGGCATTTTCGTCAATCAGGAGAACCTTAGGCCCCTGGATGGAAGCGCTTGGTGTTTTCAGATCTTTTCCGTGTCGGAAATTCCAGTACGACTGATAGGGACGAAGCAGAATGTCAATATAGTAATCTGCAATCTGGCCTCCACGGTTATAGCGTTCATCCACTATGATGGCCTGTTTATTAACCTGCGGGAAGAAATAGCGTTTGAAATATTCGTGACCTGCCACAGTAGTATTAGGTACATGCACATAAGCCACTTTTCCGTTAGTTGCGTCATGTACTTTTTTCAGGTTTCCTTCCACCCAATCTCGATTTCTGAGGGCCGCTTCATTAGAAATAGGAGTCACTTTAACTGTTCTGGATTTGCTTCCATTAGCATTCGGCCCGATTTTAAGCTCCACTATACGTCCCGATTTGTGCTCGAACAGGCTGAAGAGATTCATGTCTGAAGTCAGGTTAATACCGTCCACCTCCAGCAGATAGTCACCGGCTTTGGCATTTATGCCCGGTTCAGTAAGGGGAGACACCAGGTCCGGCGTCCAATTCAGGCCACCGTAGATTTTCTTAAAACGATATCGGTTGTTTTTAATTTCATAGTCAGCGCCTAACAAGCCTCCCGGTATGCGTTTGCCGGAGTTGAGAAAATCCCCGCCATTAGTCAATCGGTGATGACCTACGCGTAACTCGCTACACATCCATTGAATAAGCGCATTCAGGTCTCTTCGGCATGAGAGATGAGGCAAGAAAACCTCGTACTTCTTTTTCATAGCCTCCCAGTCTGCGCCATGGAACCCAGGGTCGTAGAAATAGTCGCGATTTACCCGCCATGCCTCGTAGAACATATTTGGCCATTCTTCTTTTGGGTCAATTTTGACCTGCACCGCGTTTAAGTTCAGAGATTTGCCGGCATCACTGGACCCGAGTTTGGTAATGGCCCACTTTCCGCTACCGTAATAGAGCATTTTCTCATTATCCGCGGTAATCTGATATCCATCTACACTGAGCAATTCTTCCTTCTTCTGTTCATTGATATCATAGGAGTTCAATTTGTCAGATTCCGTATCGATGAAGTAAAGCTTACCTGCTTTACCTGATTTTAAGCTCTCATAGCTACCAGCTGGGATAGGAACGTCAATAATTCTGGACTCTATGTTCTCAGGGTTAATCACAGGGGATGCTCCCTCTTTAGAGTTTTCTTTAGTTTCCTTTTTCTCAGACTCTTCGTCACTCTTTTTAGCGAACGGAGAAAGCAGATCTGTTTGGAGAGTGGCTAAATAGATATGGTTAGTTAACTCCATGTCCTGATTAGACTGTGCAAACCAGTTCACCAC
>JBCDHA010000251.1:0-5987 GCA_038750705.1 Bacteroidota bacterium | reverse complement strand
TGTCGTCAGCTGCATATTTCTTTGCGATTGCGGCTAGATCACGAGCAGTTTGAGCATTGATATTACCCAGGTCCACTTTGAGCTTCACACCATAGAAGCCTGCTTGCTTTTGCTCAAATACATTGGTTTGATACCAGTATTGGTATTCGTCATGGTCGTCAATTGAATCATCTAGTACGGTAATTTGATCAGGAATATCTGGTATTGATTCCGTACTGATGATCGGGTAGCTTTTGTAGGGTAACGCTGTTCGCTCAGTCTCTACAAGTTCCAGAAACCTTGTAAGACCAAGCCCTTTCTTTTCTTCGATCAGAAATTTAAGTCGGGCCTTAAAACGCTTTTCACGTTCTCCATATCGATCAAAAACGCGTAGTGCGGCTTCAATAAAGGGTATAACCTGGTCTTCTTCCAAAAACTCAAACGCTTCTTTAGCCAGCATGGCTTGAGCACCTAATCCACCGCCAACCAATACCTTAAAACCTCTGATCTCTTGACCATCTACTTTCTTAACTCGCGGGATAAAACCGAAATCATGGAGAAAGGCGAAGGCAGAATCTTTTTCACTGGACGAAAAGGCCATTTTTATTTTCCTGCCCATCTCTTGGCACACAGCATTTCTTAGAAAATACTCAAAAACAGCTTGCGCGTAAGGTGATACATCAAAGGGTTCTTCAGGCTCGATACCCGCCTTGGCCGAAGCAGTTATGTTTCTGACCGTGTTGCCACAGGCTTCTCGTGCAGTGATGCCCACTTCTTCGAGCCTATTCCAAATGGCCGGGCTATCTTCAAGTTTCACATAATGCAATTGAATATTTTGGCGAGTGGTTAAGTGAAGGTTGCCGTTTGTGAATTCCTCGGATATGTCTGCCAATCGGATGAGCTGTTCGATAGTGATCTTCCCAAAGGGTAACTTTGTGCGAAACATTTGTACACCCTGTTGGCGCTGCCCGTAAACTCCTCTTGCCAGGCGAAATGCTTTGAATCTTTCCTCTTCAATTTCTCCTTTTTGAAATCGGTTGATTTTGTTACTTAACTCCAGTATGTCTTTCCTGGCAGCTTTGCTGACTTTTTTGCTGATTGTGATGCTCATGGTTTACCCCTCTTAACCTCCCCTTAAGGGGAGGCACTTTGTTTTATTGATTAATTATTCTGTTTCTCAATTTTCTATTTCTCTATCCAAGGTCTATGTCCCCATAGACCTTCTGTTCTCTCTTTCTTTTCTAGTCGTCTGACCATTCGAAGTGGTCTGGTGACTGTATTGTTTATAAATAAAAAGGCCTCTGAAGATGTCTATCCGCAGAGGCCTTATGAATTAATTAGCTATATCTATTTCATAATATGCGGGCATAGTTTTTCAGCTTACAACACATACAAATGCAACATATAGGTCCGATATAGATCGCCGTTCTCATGATAATTCAGGGTTTTCTACTGAAGCTTTGTCCTTTATAAGGCCGGTTTTTTATCTCATCACTCTCTGAGAATGGGATACTCTTTGTCAAGGCGTTTTGTATATCTTCAAGGATATCATTAATATTTTCCAGCCCAACCGATATCCTGATCAGACCAGGAGTAATGCCTACTTTTAATCGCTCTTCTTCACTCAGTTTTGAGTGAGTTGTGGTTGCCGGGTGGGTAGCTATAGTTCTGGTGTCTCCTAAATTAGCCGTCAGAGATAACATTTTGAGATTGTCCAAAAATTGCTTGCTTCTTTCAACACCCCCTTTCAAATCGAAAGTGATCAATCCACCTCCATGTTTCATTTGCTTTTTAGCCAGGTCATGATGAGGGTGTGACTTCAAAAAGGGATACTTGACGCTCTCCAGTTCTTCATGGCCCTCTAAATATTGAGCGATTTGCAATGCGTTCTCACAGTGCTTATCCATTCTTACGGCTAGTGTTTCCATACTTTTGGAAAGTACCCAGGCATTAAAAGGTGACAAAGCAGGGCCGGTATGACGTGCAAAGAATCTAACTTTCTCTACGAGGTCTTTTCGACCAACAATTGCACCACCAAGTGTTCTGCCTTGTCCGTCAATAAATTTTGTGGCCGAATGACAAACCAGGTCTGCCCCATATTTAGCGGGTTGCTGCAAATAGGGAGTGGCAAAACAGTTATCTACGTTTAAGATAAGTTCATATTTACGAGCTAGCTCACCTAACCACTCCAGATCTAACAGATCCAACCCAGGGTTGGAAGGTGTTTCCACAAAGATCATTTTCGTGTTTGGCTGTATCAAAGACTCCCAATCTTCGGTTTTATCGATATCTGCGTAAGTATGTGTGATACCCCACTTGGGAAAAAGCTGTGTCAATATCTGGTGTGTAGACCCAAATAGTGATCGGGAAGCTAAGATATGGTCTCCATTCTCTAGTAAAGCGGCCATACTGCAAAACATCGCCGACATACCCGTTGCAGTAGCTACTCCATCCTCAACACCTTCAAGCAATATGAGCTTTTCTATAAATTCATTGTTGTTAGGGTTGGAAAATCTGGAGTAGATATTTCCATGGATTTCATCGGCAAACATGGCGCGGGCATGTTCTGCATCCTCAAATACAAAACTGGAGGTCATGTAGATCGGTGTGGCATGCTCACGTTGCAACCCATTATCAGATTGTGAGCGGATGGCCTGAGTTTCAAAGTGCTTAGAATCGCTCATACGCTTAAACTTCAATGTGTAACCATTCCTTTTTAGCCAATAATTCTTCCTCGGTTTCCTCATAATCGGGATCAGGTACACAGCAGTCTACAGGACATACAGCAGTACACTGTGGTTCTTCATGAAAACCCATGCACTCGGTACATTTTCCGGATACGATATAGTAAAACTCATCTGAGATGGGCTCCTGATTTTCTTGGGCATTTGTTACCATACCGTCCTCCATTTCTACTTCTTCAAGGCCAGTACCTCCGGCCCAATTCCATTCTTCTCCGCCTTCATAGATGGCAGTATTTGGGCATTCCGGCTCACAAGCCCCGCAGTTTATGCATTCATCAGTAATAATTATAGCCATTAGATAGTATTGATTAAAAAGTTAGATTTTGCCCATAATGACCACGGCCTTTATGGGGTGATTTGTTGAGTCAGTGGCAGCCCTAGAGGATCAGCAACAACACGGACAACAACAGGTGGTGTTGTAACAACAACAGTTGGTTATAGTCTGTAGAGATTGTGAGAGTTGAAGCAGCTCCTTTTCTAAGATGTTGGTGATAAATCTGATCATAGCAATTAAATTTATATTCTCCTTCCGGCACCTCCGGATCGGATCAGGATTTAGCACCTTCCCGTCAGCTGGCGGGTGGTTGCTAGCGCTTCTTAGAGCCTGATCTCTCCACGCTTCTGTATAAATCAATTGCTCTTAAAGGATTGCTCCAAAAGCAAATGATAATGCAATACTATGAAACAATGCACGGATTATGCAAGCGGAAAGTTTGAAAAAAAAGGAATTATGTTTTTTAAGGTCGTCTGAATGACCAATTTTTCAAGTACAGTAAATTACAAAAAAATACCTGTCTAATAGTCGTTTTGAGCATTTTGGGTAACTTAATGAAACTACCAGCTACCTATGTCGAACAACAAGAAAATATTTGCCCAACCTCCATTGAAGTATACCGGCCTACGAGTCACAGAACCCAAAAAGGTCAGTGGTGGCTTTGAGGCAGTAGTGTCAGCAACGAAGCATATAGTAGGTGAAGTTGGTATTGTAGAAGGTACAAAAGCCATGCTGAAGATCAATCAGTTCGATGGTTTTGACTGCCCCGGATGCGCCTGGCCAGACCCTGACAAGGAGCGGGCGCAGGTGGAGTTTTGTGAGAATGGCGCTAAAGCAGTGGCCGAAGAAGCCACGACTAAAAAAGTGGATGCTAAATTTTTTAAGAAGCATTCTATTTCAAAGTTGTCGACATGGTCTGATTATGAGATAGGCAGGAGCGGCCGGCTTGTGGAACCTATGGTTGTAAAACCTGGTAGTGATCACTATGAGCCCATTTCCTGGCAGGCCGCTTTCAAATTGATTGGAGAACAATTAAACAAGCTTGATTCACCTGATGAAGCTATCTTTTATACCTCTGGCCGGACCAGTAATGAGGCGGCTTTTTTATATCAACTTTTTGTGAGACAGTACGGCACTAATAACCTTCCTGACTGCTCAAATATGTGCCATGAATCCAGTGGAGCAGGGTTGTCTGAAACCGTGGGAATAGGAAAAGGCTCTGTGAAATTAGATGATTTTTATAAGGCGGAGGTGATCATGATCATCGGGCAAAATCCGGGAACCAACCATCCCAGGATGTTGACCGCACTCCAGGAAGCGAAGAAAAATGGTGCCAAGATCATAACCGTAAACCCACTTTCAGAAACGGGACTGAGTCGTTTTAAACATCCGCAAAAACCTATGGATATGCTAGGCTCCGGTACTATGCTGACCGATATCTTTTTACAGGTCAGAATAAATGGAGATATTCCGTTGTTGAAGGCGATACTGAAGCTTTTACTGGATCATGAGAACGAATCTCCTGGTTCTGTTTTTGACCATGAATTCATTCAATCCAAGACCGAGGGCTTTGAGGATTTTCTTGCTGATCTCTCAAGATACGACATTGATGATTTGGTAGAACAAAGCGGCATCTCTGTTAGAGAGATTAACAAGGCTGTAAGTCTATTAGCTGAGAAAAATAAGGTCATCATCTGCTGGGCCATGGGTTTGACACAACATAGGAATGCAGTTGATAATATCCGTGAAGTGGTAAATCTACTATTGTTAAAAGGCAGTATAGGAAAACCCGGAGCAGGCACATGTCCGGTGCGTGGCCATAGTAACGTCCAGGGGGACAGGACGATGGGAATTTGGGAGAAACTAAAACCGGCTTTCGGTGAAAAACTAAAGCAAGAGTTTGATTTTGAACCTCCGAAAAAGGAAGGCTATGACGTGGTGGCGGCCATTGAAGCCATGAAAAACGGCAGCGCCAAAGTTTTCTGTTCTATGGGAGGTAATTTCCTTTCTGCCACTCCGGATACTGAGCTAACAGCGCGAGCGCTTCAGCAATGTGAAATGACGGTTCAGGTATCCACTAAACTAAATCGTAGCCACCTCATCCATGGTAAAACGGCATTGATATTACCCTGCCTGGGTAGAACGGAAAAGGACGAACAAGGTGGAAAAATTCAGTTTGTAACCGTTGAAAATTCAACCGGGGTTGTGCACCAGTCAAGGGGAGGGAAGGCGCCCGTTTCCGTTGACTTATTGAGTGAACCTAAGATTGTAGCAGGGTTAGCCAATGCAACACTTCCGAAATCCAAGGTAGATTGGGATGGATTAACAGATAACTATGACTTGATTCGTGATGCCATCGAACGAACCATACCTGGTTTTGAAAACTACAATGAACGTGTGAGAAAGCCCGGAGGTTTTTATCTGCCCAATGGCGCCCGGGAAGGCGATTTTAAAACGAAGACACAGAAGGCCAACTTTACTATTAATAAACTTCCTGAACATCGATTAAAACCAGATGAGTACCTGATGATGACCGTTCGCAGTCACGATCAGTACAACACCACTATTTATGGCCTGCACGACCGATATCGCGGAATTTTTAATGAAAGAAGGGTGGTCATGATGAATCCTGAAGATATGCGAGAGGCAGGCATCGAGCAAAAAGACGAGGTAGATCTGGTGAGCAATTATGATGGCGTAGAGCGTAAGGCTGAAAGCTTCATTGCAATTGAATATGATATACCAAAGCGTTGTGTAGCTACGTACTTTCCTGAGGCCAATGCTGTGATCCCGTATAACCACTACGCGCATACCAGTAAGACGCCTATTTCTAAGTCGGTTGTGGTTAAGTTGCTAAAGAATTAATATATTATGTAATATAATTACATTTAATGTAACTTAGTTTGTGAGAGTCATAAGTAAAAAAAGACTAGTTGATTTTTACAGCCATCATGCTTCTGGTAAAACAGCTTTAGAAGTATGGTATCAGA
>JBCDHA010000250.1:0-5999 GCA_038750705.1 Bacteroidota bacterium | reverse complement strand
CTATATACAAGGTTATTGATCGGTATGATGGGTCTGTCCTCGTATTGAATGGCAAAATTGGTCACGAAGGCCAGTCGCTTGGTAACTTTTACATTTAAAATGGCATCTGCACTTATTCTGCTTCTGAATAAGTCCGAATCCGTATCGTTCCCGCCCTGAAAATATCCAATCAAATCAAAATTGACATGCTCGTTAAGTATAAACTGTGCGCTTAAATAGCTCGAGTTCTTTAGAATATCTTTTTCTATATCAGGAGATTCGTTTTCTAACGATTTCCAATTTTCTGACTCAATCATTAACCCTACGCCGGCATGTAGTTTCAGTTTTTCTTTTTGTTTAATATTTAGACGTAGTCCACCTCCTGTTAAAAACCGGTAGGGCATTCTTCTACCGTCATCATACTGTATTTGGCTAAATATTTCATAAGACAGCTTTCTTCTCCTTAAAAAATTTATTCTTAGATGTGCATAGCCCGTACTTATTAAGGGCCCACCTGTACTCTTAAAATAGTTTAAGGTGTTTATGAGTATATAGGCATTATTTTCAGATAGGTAAACCAGGTCACCATTAGCTACTATTCCTCGGAAAACGACTTCTTCAGTAGCTGTAGTACTTCTGTTATTCACGTTAAAATCAAGATTTATACTACCCATCCAGTAGTTTACTGAGTCTGAATCAATATCCTCTTTGTCTACTTTTAAAATTTGTGCGTGGGCTATGGCAGGGAGAAACAGGACAAATGCTAATAATGAGTATTTCATGCACGCAAATCTATGTAACTCGTCTGAGTACAGAAATGGGTATATCGATCAATTGGAAAAGGAATAAAGCTATATTTGCATTATTCTCTTGGGGCCGACCGGTTTCGACAGGATGAGTGATTACGTGTGTAAGCATGCAGGCTCATGAGGTGAGAGCCTTAAAAGATAGTCTCATACCATATTTGGCGAATCTAATTACGCCATGGCTGCCTAATCTCGAAGTACAGTAGAGATTTATGGGTCCATCGCCAGACGCGGTGCCCCAGCCACATCCTTCAAGGCTGACGTTCTGCAGGTCTTGTTTTAGGGTGTCGAAACGGTAGAACTAGCTTGGGTAGGGTCGTGATATCCAAGTGAAACTTTTTGCGAATAAGATAAAGTTGGGTTGTCATCTACCGGGCTTTATTCGAAAAACCAAAGTATGACTAAGCATGTAGAAGGCACGATAGTTACCTTCTCTGGACGAGAGTTCGAATCTCTCCGGCTCCACCTTCGCCCGCCATAGTCCGCTAAGGACGACGGCGGGCTTTTTATTCGAAACTATTCCTTTTAAATTCGATCTATTCAAAGGCTGCGGAGTTTTACTCTAGAGCTTTAGCGCCGGTGTTTGGAGACCTTAACTTCTACTGTAGATTAATCATACGGCATGTTTATTTTTTAAAGTGTTTAGGTAATACACACTATGTTTTGTACAAGCATTTAGCGGAGGTGAGAGGGGAGGAGTGCGTTAAGAACAATTGTAATGTCATACATCTGGTTCCGCTGCAATATGTAAATGTGTCGAATCTGCTACTACGCCTTAATGTCAACTTTTTTTTGGAAGAAAAAGGAAAATACCCCCATTTTCTATTTGTAACGTTTGCATGGCGGCGCATCTTACCTTAAAGAAATACTTTAAATACCTTATTTGAAGTGATGTATTATATTTTTTTATTAACTTTTCAACTTTGATAAACCAACAGATATTTTAAACCATCACCATTAGCTTAATCTTTTCAAGATCACTAGGGCGCTTTTAAGTTTATGGCCAAACTCAAAAATATAATTAAGCAACTTTCAACCAAAGATTACGAATCCATCAAGGACGCATTAATAGAAAGCAACGCTGAAAAATCAGCTTATTTACTTCAGGCTATGCGCGAGAGACAACTCTCCGATTCCAAAATAATGGGGGAACTTGGTGTTAACACCAATGCTTATTATACACTTCGTTCCAGGCTAAATCAAAAGATAGAAGAATACCTTCTTCAAATTATGGAGAGCCCTCGAACGGATATTCTCAAAAAGGTTGCGAACATTAATGAGATCATATTTACCAAAAAGAAGGCCATTGCAGTTGCCACTTTGAAAAAGTTGGAGCGGGAGCTTTTAGACTATGATCTTTCCAATGAACTTACTATCGTGTATAAGTCATTGAAGAAGATGCATATTCACGCCCCCGATTATTTCCATTATTCTCAGCAGTATAACCGACATGTGGCATATACTCTTGCGGTAGACAAGGCAGAAGATCTGCTGGCTGAATACTTTAAAAAGTACGGAGAATATACGTTGTCCGGGGATGAGACTGATAAGCTGGGGCTAACGCTCCTTCTTAAGGAAATGAATAACGTAAGCGCCCTTTACGAATCTCATCGTTTATATGTTTATCAAAGCTGTATGCTTATTTTTCACAGACTCTTTGTGGAGTTAGATGATGAAAGCTTGAATGATAACCAGGAGCCCATCGAAGATATTCTCGATAACGTGGAGAAGATATTCAAGTCTTACCAACTTGATTCTATTTACTATCACATGAACCTGGTTTTCGAGTTCCTGAAATTAGAATATTATAACCATTACCGGGTTTATCGTAAGGCCGAGCGATATTTTGAGGAAGTTAATGATGCAGCTAGTAACCTGCTTACCAACTATACACTTTATACGCACCCTGCTCAGTTTTTGGTAACGAAGGTAAAAAGACATATGCGCCTTGGTTTGGAAGTGGAGATGTATGATGAAAATGAGGGCCTTTTCCATGACTATGAAGTTGACAATCAAGATACGCCTACATACCTGACCTATGTTATGTACAGGGCTATTTCATGCTACTATAAACACAACTATGAAGAATCCAGCAGGTGGATCAATAATTTGCTTAACGAGGTAAGTTTGAAAAAATACCCCTTTATACAGTTGGAAATTAAGATCATTCTGGCTCTTCAATATTGCCTTTTGAATGATTATGAACTTTTTAATCAGTTAGTGAATAGTATTCAGCGTCAGGTAAGATTGTTAGGAAAAGAAAGTTGTGAGCATATAGTGGCATTTTCGAAAGTGCTTAAAACTGCTATTAGCGGTTCAAAGCGAAATAAAGCCGATAAGATAAGGGTGCTTTTGTCTAAAATGCCTGAAGCTAAAGCAAACCACCTCATAATAACTGATCTGATCAAAAAGGACGAAGACCTGATCCAAAGACTAAGCAGCCAGTCTTAGTCTTACAGGTCTATACTTTCCAGGCTCTCCTGGGCAAGGGGTTTGTTTATGTACTTCCTCACGTAATCGTATTTTTTTGACTTATCCAGGTCTCGAGGGTTGATGGAAGATGTAAGCATAATGATCTTACATTTTTCTTGTGTAGATGACATCAGTTTTTCGAACTCATCTAAAAACTGAAAACCATCCATCAGAGGCATGTCAATATCCAGAAATATAATATCAGGTAGGACCTGATGCCCAAGGGTGTCTATTTTTTCTATGTTCTTAAGAAACTCTATAGCGCTTTTAGCTCCTGTATGGGTATAAATATACTTCGCCATATTGGCCGCTTCTATCATTTTTTGGTTAATAAGGTTATCGATTTCATTGTCATCGATAAGCATGACAGAGGTGTATTTTTTTTGACGATCAAACATTACACTTGCTTTTATGGATTGGTTAAATATAAATCAAAGGTGAGTCATCTCAAAATCAGATGATGGATTACAAATCGAATTTAATTCCCTGTGCCAGCGGTAAATCCTGGCCATAGTTAATTGTATTTGTTTGTCTTCTCATGTACACCTTCCAGGCATCAGAACCCGACTCTCTTCCACCTCCGGTTTCTTTTTCGCCTCCAAAGGCTCCTCCTATTTCTGCTCCCGATGTACCGATATTCACATTGGCAATTCCGCAATCGGAGCCTTGATGTGATAAAAACTTCTCGGCCTCGCGCATATCTCTTGTCATGATAGCAGATGACAGACCTTGTACAACACTGTTTTGTAAGCTGATGGCTTGTTCAACGGTTGAATATTTTATCAGATATAGAATAGGGGCAAAGGTTTCATGCTGTACAATTTCCATATCGTTTTCTACTTCTGCAATCACGGGTTTTACATAACAACCTGAATCATAGTCTTGCCCTGTTAGTACCTGGCCATCAACGAGAATATTACCTCCTTCATTTACAATGGCCTCCAGAGCCTGTTTATACATTTTAACTGCATCTTTATCTATTAAAGGACCAACGTGGTTGGTTTCATCAAGAGGGTTGCCTATTTTCAGCTGTGCATAGGCCTTCACCAGTTTGTCTTTCACCTGCTCATAAACAGATTCGTGAATAATGAGTCTTCGTGTAGAGGTGCAGCGCTGCCCACAGGTGCCTACAGCTCCAAACAGTGCACCTATTATTGCTACTTCTAAATCAGCGTTTTCGGTAATGATAATTGCATTGTTTCCTCCTAGCTCCAATAGGGCCTTACCTAGTCTGGCACCAACAGCGGCTCCTACTTTTTTACCCATTCGGGAAGAACCTGTAGCTGAAACCAGGGGTACTCTAGGGTCGTGAGAAATCAGTTCACCGATTTTGTAGTTACCGTTTACAACACATGAAACCCCTTCCGGTACATTGTTTCTTTCAAAGACCTTAGCTACAATATTTTGACAGGCTATCCCGCATAATGGAGTCTTTTCAGAAGGTTTCCAAATGCAGACATCTCCGCAAACCCACGCCAGCATTGTATTCCATGACCAAACGGCTACCGGAAAGTTAAATGCGGAAATGATACCCACTATCCCCAAAGGATGATACTGCTCATACATCCTGTGTTGCGGGCGTTCAGAATGCATAGTAAGCCCGTGGAGTTGACGTGATAGACCTACCGCAAAATCACAGATGTCGATCATTTCCTGTACTTCCCCCAGGCCTTCCTGGTATGACTTGCCCATTTCATAAGAAACCAGCTTACCCAGAGCTTCTTTCTTTTCTCTCAGTTCTGCGCCAATTTGCCTTACGATCTCGCCACGCTTTGGAGCCGGTACTGTTCTCCATTTTTCAAAGGCGTTGCTGGCGGTTTCTACTATTTTATGGTATTGCTCTTCGGTAGAACTGTAAACCCCACCAATTAAGGAGCCATCCACCGGTGAATGGCTATCAATCAAATCACCTTGACTTTCAAACCAATTCAATCCTGTTGAAGAGCCGCTATTTTCTTTTTTTACGTTAAGCGCATCAAGTGCTTCAGAGATGCCGAAGTTGTCCATTTGCAAGAAAATTAATGCCCTGCAAATTTATGGAAATGCTAATAGCTAACTTAGAAAAAAGGTATTGTTTATTAAGTTTCAAGCCTTAATGAAAGTAATTTACCAATCTACTCCATATACTTTCTTTTTACCACTTGGAAGAACTCCTTCAACTAATATCCCTCCTTTTTTATTTTGAAGCGTAAGATGTAAGTCTTCAACGCTTGAAATGTTTATCTTATCAATTTTAATAATAACAAACCCTTCTTTTACATTGGCATCATTCCACTTGCCTTCTTTTATATTAATAAGCCTGACGCCATTGTCTATATCCAGTTGCCCTAATTCATTCATGGTAAGATTTTCTATACGTGCACCGGCTATTTCATTTGAAAATATCCTTCTTGCCATTTTAGTACTGCCCTCCGTATTTCGCAGTACTGCCAGAACCGTTGACTCCAGATTATCTCTAACGAAGGTTACATTCACTTGGTCTCCAGGACGATTTCTGGCTACAAACTCCTGAAGTTCAGAGACATTGTGAACAGGCATATCATCAATGGCCACAATAACATCACCTTGTTTAATACCTGCCTCCTCTGCTGAGCTATTGCTGTTTACCGAGCTTACAAACACCCCACTTACCACGTTAAGATCCTGAGCTTCTGCCAGCTGAGCATTGACATCGCCAATCCGTATACCAAGCAAGCCCCGCTGTACTTCTCCAAATTCAACCAAATCATCAATTACCTTTTT
>JBCDHA010000249.1:0-6001 GCA_038750705.1 Bacteroidota bacterium | reverse complement strand
GGGGCTCACCACAGGTGATAAGGACGTCAACTTTCAGGAAGTTTCCGGCCTGGATGCCACAGTGGGTGAGTTTACACATAAGGAAGGTGGAGAGAACAGGTTCGTTCATCGTCTACCCGATAGAGTTACCTATGACAAGTTGGTACTCAAGAGAGGGATGTTGGTCGGATCGGCCCTGATCGGTTGGTTTAGAGATGCCGTTGAGTCATTCCAATTCGACCCTAAGGATGTAGTGGTCACTTTGCTCAATGCTGAACACCAGCCACTGGAAGCCTGGAATTTTGTCAAAGCCTATCCGGTAAAATGGTCAATATCCGGGTTTAATGCTCAAGGCAATGAGATTGTGGCAGAAACCATTGACCTTGTTTTTCAATATTTCACCCGTATGGAAGTGAATTAAACGATAGAGGAATGCCGATTGAAATCAAAGAATTAATTATCCGGGCTACGGTGGACTCAGGCAGTCCTAATACTGCGGCCAACTCCAGCCAAAATGCATCGAGTAACAGCGGTGCGAATAAGCCTCTGAAAGATGCGGTAGACGAGCTTATGAAAATGATGAAAGAAAAGAACGAAAGATAGATGGGGCTGCTTGACGGAAAATTATTGAAGATGTTGATACTATCTTATTCCACCGACAAGGATGGTTTTATGAAGGGTATTCCTATTCCATTTCCCGTGATGTACAACCCTGAAAAATTCACCAAAGGAGTAAGGGTAAAATATAAGGCAAAGGGCGTATCTGGCGATGCTACTCAAGAGCAGGAATTTGATGGTATTAAAGCGGACGATGTGACTTTTGAGTTTCTTTTTGATGCCACAGGAGGGTCTATTAATTCTATTCAGGGAGAAATTGCAAAAACACTTGATGGTGTTGATGCCCAGGTAGAATTGTTTTTAGAATTGACCCAAAAACGAAAATCACAGGAACATCAGCCACCAAAATTAACACTGCTTTGGGGGACATTTATTTTTGACTGCCGCATGGAAAGTGCGCAAGTTGATTATACATTGTTTAATCCTCTGGGGAGGCCTTTGCGGGCGACAATAACCGCTACTTTTAAGGGTGATGAGCCCAGAATACTGCAATCAGCCCTGGCCAAACTCTTCTCCGCTGATCTCACACATGCACGTATCGTGAAAGACGGTGAAACTTTACCTCTCATATCAGAAAAAGTTTACGGTCACCCCAAACACTACGTTGAAATTGCCAAAGTCAACGGGCTAAAGAACTTTCGAAATGTGCCGGCAGGAACGGAGCTTATTCTTCCACCCTTGAATAAAAAAGAGGAATGATCACCAGAAATATTCAAGATACGGTTATAGATGTCGTACAGTTCGACATATTTTCTAACGGAGCAGAACTAGCCGACAGTTTTGCGGTGGAATCTCTTATTGTGTCCAAATGCGTAAATAAAATTACTTCTGCCAGACTCGTTTTGCAAGATGGTAACTTGCCAGAGGAGGACTTTCCTTCCAGCAATAGCGGCGAATTCTTACCCGGAAGCGAAATTGAAATAAAAATTGGCTATCGTGATGATAGAGAGACAATTTTTAAAGGAGTGGTGATAAAACACTCCCTCAAAAGCTATGAAGGAGAACCTTCAAAACTCATCGTAGAGCTTAAAGACATTGCTGTTAAAATGACTCAGGGAAGGAAAAACAAATACTTTCAGGAGGTCACAGACAGTGAGGTTATTGAAGAGATTTTAGGGGAGTATGAATCAGATGCCACTATTGAGGCCACTACGGTTACTCATGCTGAAATGGTGCAGTACTATTGCACGGATTGGGATTTTGTAGTGACACGTGCCGAAGCCAACGGCAAGTTAGTGTTTGTCGATGATGGAACGCTAACCGTTGGGGCTCCCGATTTAGCTTCACAACCTGTACTGGATCTGGTATATGGGCAAAACATAAAAGAGTTTGATGCATCTATAGATGCGCGAGACCAATATGAAGCCGTGAGTAGCAAAGCCTGGGACTACTCCCGGCAGCAATTGGTGTCGTCAGATGGCGCCGATCCTTCATTGACCGATATAGGCAATGTGGATAATAGCGACCTGGCGGCAGTTGTTGGATTGGATGCGCTGCCACAGCAACACGGTGGTCGTGTTAGTCCGGAGGAATTACAATCATTGGCAGATGCTAGGTTCCTGAGAAGCCGATTGGCCAAAGTAAGAGGGCGAATAAGGATTTTAGGGTTTTCAGGGGTCAAGCCGGGCGATGTGATACAACTAGGTGGTATGGGAGACCGGTTCAACGGAATAGCTTTCGTTTCTGCTGTAAGCCACCAGTACGGCCTTGATTCTTCCTGGTATACCGATCTGGAAATAGGCCTCTGTCAGCAGTGGTTAATAGAAAAATACGATGACGTAGTGGCCAGGCCCTCGGCTGCTTTATTGCCATCTATTCAAGGGTTACAGATAGGTGTGGTTACCGCTATTCACGATGATCCTGACGGAGAGGATCGCATACAAATACGACTGCCCATAATTGATCCGGAAAACGAAGGTATCTGGGCCAGGGTAGCCAGTCTTGATGCGGGTGAAAACAGGGGGGCTTTTTTCAGGCCGGAGGTTGATGATGAGGTAATCGTGGGGTTTGTGAATGATGACCCAAGAGATGCCATAGTGTTAGGAATGCTGCACAGCAGCGCAAAACCTGCCCCTATTGTTGCCTCTGAAGAAAACAATGAAAAAGGGTTCATTACAAAAAGTGAACTAAAGGTACTGTTCGATGATGATACCAAGGTCATTACCATTATCACGCCTAATGAAAATAAGGTGGAGCTAAGTGATGACGGCGGGTCTATCACGCTTTCTGACGAAAACGGCAATAGCGTACTGATGGATTCTTCCGGTATAACCCTGGACAGTGCCGGCGATATTAATATTACCGCCAGCGGAGATGTGAATATCGATGGATCAAACGTCAATGCTACGGCATCGTCAAGTGTGGTATGTGAGGGGAGTTCAGGAGCAGAATTTAAATCAAGTGGCGTAGCAAAAATTGAAGGATCTCTGGTGCAGATCAATTGATAATGGACAATTAGCAATGAACAATTAGCAATTAGCGATTAGCAATGAACAATGAACTAATAACCAATTAAGCAATAACGAGTATCCCAGTAACCAGTAACCAGTAACCAGTAACCAGTAACCAGTAACCAGTAACCAGTAACCAATAACCAAAAATGCCAGCAGCAGCTAAAGTAGCCGATACTACTACACATGGAGGCACTATTATAGGTCCCGGGGAAGCCACAGTTTTGATTGGGGGCATGCCTGCCGTGGTGGCGGGGGATATGCATGTGTGCGTTATACCACCCCCAACTGCCGGGCCGCATCCGCCTACTCCTTTTTCTGCCGGAAGTACAACGGTTTTAATTGGAGGTAAGCCAGCCATACGAACCGGCGATACATGTGGTTGTGGTGCTGCATCTGCTGTAGGAGAACCAACGGTTTTAATAGGATAAAGCGTAAACACGATGGATGAAAGTAAAGCATTTTTAGGAAGGGGATGGAAGTTTCCGGTGTCGTTTAAAAAAGGATACAAGGGAACAGAATTAAGTCAATACGAACAGGACATCAAAGAAAGCCTCATTATTCTGTTGTCCACTATTCGTGGTGAGCGGGTTATGAACCCCGGCTATGGAACTAATGTGAGAGATCTGATTTTTGAGCCGCTCGATGTTTCTACCGGCACCCTGGTGGCTGAAGAGGTAAAAAAGGCCATTTTAATCCATGAACCAAGGGTATTTGTAGATAAGATCACTCCCATACAGGAAGAATTGAACGGGTTTTTGGAGCTGACCATAGACTACATCATTATCTCTACCAACACCCGCTCCAACTTAGTATTTCCATTTTATCAGAACGAAGGAACCAATATACCACAATGAAGGAGAACTGTATTTCTCAAAATCCGCTGGTTAGAGACGGCGTAAGCCAGCAACAACGATTGCTCAAAACGTTGCTACCGTCCTATGTAAGCGTTGATGAACGAAGCATGCAGGATTTAGTTGGTTTTGTTAAGGATTTGGGAAGCGAAATACAGTATTACGAATTTGATGGCGCTAACGTAGTCAAAGATACCTGGGATATCTTTTTTCAGATTACCACGGAGGAATGGGATCAGTTTGATTTAAATAGCTTTATTCAGAAACTCAAGATAGACAAGGAAACCCAGCCGCACCTGGCCCTCTTTTTTGGTTTTTTATACATGTTCCGTGTCGCTCAGGACGATATGAATACGATCACTAAGCGTCATCTGGATTTTTATTACCGAGATGTATTGCAGTTGAAAGAGAACCGATCAGTTGCTGATCAGGCGGCTGTCCTATTTAACCTGGCTAAAAATACTGATTCATACCTGGTTAAAGAAGGTACTAAACTGAAAGGTGGTAAAGATGACATCGGGGTAGAGCGTATCTATGAAGTTGAAAAAGATATAGTGGTGAATAAAGCAGGTATTTCTGAAATGAAGGCCGTATTTGCCAATATCCATAACAGATTAGTATCTGACAATCCCGGTCTTGAAAACGATCACAGGATATATGCCTCTTCTGTTGCAAACTCTGCGGATGGTGAAGGTGCAAAAATTGATAAGGAAGAACCCAGCTGGCGAACATTCGGTCAACCCGAATTTACAAGTTCAGCTGGTAGTTTCTTTGCTGATCGGCAGCAACTTAATTTGGGTTTTGCTTTTGCTTCTCCTATACTTTTCCTTGCTGAAGGTACACGCACGGTGACCCTGGAAATAACGTTTGATAGCCTGGCACTAAGTAAACCTCTTGAAAATGATCATTTTATTGTCAAATTCAGTGGAGAAAAAGAATGGATTACAGCAGAGGCTGTTAATCCTGGTGATACGAGTACTTCGGGTAACACTTTGACCCTCAAAAGGGCCATTACAGCAGCTCAACCTGCCGTGATTGCCTATGATGAGGAAACATTACTGCGGCCTTATAAAACCAAATGGCCTGTAATGTCTGTTTTGTTGAATGCAGAAAAAGAAGATAACCCTTTCGTTTATAAAACGCTCAAAAATCTTAAGCTATCCGATGCTAAACTAACCGTTGATGTGGGAGGCGTAAAAGACTTAATTCTTCAGAACGACAGCGCTGTCCTCGATCCTTCAAAGCCCCTACTTCCTTTTGGAAACCGACCGTTTATAGGTAGTAAACTCTATATCGGAAGCTGGGAGGTTTTTCAGAAAAAACTAACATCCCTCGATATCAAATTCAAGTGGAACGATCTTCCGACAGGTAAGTTTCAGAATTACTATACCAACTATGATGATATTGATTATACCTCTGAGACCTCACCTGTCGTATCCGGTAGCCGAACCAACAGCAGTTTTGAAATAGGCATTCATGGCTTGCACAAAAAGAAGTGGGAGAGCCTAATAACAGGCAATACCGCCTTATTCACCGACTCAAGTGGGACGGCGGTTGATAATGCTTCTAATCTACCAGGCCCTACCGCAGCCAACAGCAAAATTTCACTAACCAATACAACTAAACTGGCTAAACTCAAACGCAATAAAAACCTGGAAAAATTTGAAACCTGGGATGTCAATACACAAAAAGGCTTTATCAGGTTAACGCTACTGAATGCTGATTTTGGACACTCGGTTTTTCCAAATGCCTATGCCCTGCAAGCCATTGAACTCGCTAAAGATGCATCCGGCGCTTGGGCAAAACTTCCCAACCCACCATACACACCGTCTGTTCAGGACCTGTCATTGGATTATACGTCATCCGTGACGTTTAACTTTGATAACCGATCCGTTTCAGTTGATAATCGCGAGCAATTCTTCCATATTGAGCCTTTTGGCGTAAAAGAGATTGCCTCTGGATCTCCATCATTTGTATTGCCTCAGTTTAATGATGAAGGTTCGTTATACATCGGTATTAAGGATTTAATGCCTCCGCAAAGTCTCTCTCTATTATTTCAGGTGGCAGAAGGAAGTGCAAACCCGAATAGGACAACCCAAG
>JBCDHA010000248.1:0-6007 GCA_038750705.1 Bacteroidota bacterium | reverse complement strand
TCCGGAAATTGTCGTTTCAAAATCGCCCAATTTCACATCGAAGGGTTTTACTTTTAGTTTGCCGTCTTCAATGGTAGCTGACATAAGTACATGTTTTAATGTAGTTACTCCATCGGCATTACTGCTGCTCAGGCTGGTAAGCGAACTGATACTATTCATGATTTTCTAACTCCCCAGGGTAGCCTGCGCTATCTTAAGTAAACCTCCGGCATTCACTGAAGCCAAGTCGGGCATCATTTCTTCATCCAGTAAACCTGAAACTTTAAAGTCAGTAGACACTTTTCCATTTACAAGCTTGGCAATAGGGGCATAAGACTGGACCATGCTAAATGTATTAAATGATTTCTGAATAGAAAGATCCTGCACGCCAAGGTCAAAATCATATTTGGGCTTTTCTATATCCCGTGTGTCATACGCGCCATTCATAGCAAAGGCTCCTTCCAGTAAATTGAATTTAATGTTATTGAAACGGGCCACTCCATCTTTGACTACGATATCTCCGGCCGCGTTGGTAATGGTCATGTCCATAACCTCCACTTTGTCAATAGAAGACTTCATAAGAAAATCTATATTGTCAGGTACGGGTATTACCCCGTAGGTTTCCTCTTCTGCGCTACCGCCATCGTCAACAGGGTCTGCCGCTTCTTCCTCTTCCATAAATTCATTGAGATCGAGCAGCCTGGCCTTGTAGGTCATGGTACCTTTTAAAACTTCATTCTCACCGAACATATACGCGATGTAGTTAGAAACGGACCCGGTAATGGTCATGTCACTTTTGCCAACTGTTCCCTGATAGGATTCAATCGTGATATTTCTCGGATCAAAGGAAGCCGCTGCCTTTGAAATGGTTACGTTGTAGGGTAGCGTAGCATCTACGTATTCGAAATTATCAATAGACACTGCCCCGCTGGTAGGCAATTGATCGTATTTTTCAGCGTCGAGAGCGGCCATGTTGCCTTTTGTTGTTAAATCCGCCTTTACCTGACCTTTCAATTGCATGCCTTCTAATGGAAATACTTTAGTAATCTTTTCCAGGTCTATCCCTCCACTGGCTGATAGGTCCCAGGTGTAGTTGGCCAGGTTTTCAAATATTAGATCCGCCTTAAACGGTTCGCCATCCATAACCATAGTAAAGTCATCTATCTTTGCATACAGATCATCCATATCTCCTGACTCGTTTTTCACAAGTGCGTTAAAATGCAAATCCTCCAGGGCGTAAGGAAATTCAGCGCTCTTCACATAGCCATTGGTAAGGCTCATATTTGCGGCTATGGTAGGTACCTGGTTTTTCAGGCTATCATAAATTCCACTAGCCGACAGATCAATTGAGTAGCTTCCCTTAAGTGATGTGCCTTCCATAGGAAACATGGAACTGAGCTCAGCAAGATTGAGCTGCCCTTTCACATTAGCGTCCATATCATAGTTAACCAGGTTTTTAATGCGCATAGTAGCATCTATCGGATTTTGGCCGAAATCCATGTGAAATGATTTGAGGTCGACAACGGTGTTATCAACGTTGCCATCTTTATTATCCACCAGCAGATCCATCTTAATATTAGTAATGGCAGTAGGCAGATCAGGGTATTTGAACATGGCATTATCCACATTCAGGGCTACGTTAAAAGCAGGCAAAGTCAGACTGTCGTATTTACCTTTTACACCCCCTGTAAATGATAAGGCCCCATCCGTTTCGATGCTTGCAAAATCTTTAGTGTATACTCCTGGAACAAGTGAAAGCAAGCTCTTAAATGAGCTTTCAGGCGCTGAATAATTGATGTCCATATCCATACTTCCGTCAGGTAATAGCGCCAGAAAGCCGTCAAAGCTTAACTCAAATTCATTGACCTTAATCGTATTTTCTTTAAATGTGTATTTTCCGAAGTCATCACTGATGTTGATAACCGCATCTGCTTCCAGAGATTTGTCCGAAACGTATTCCATACCATCAAAAACTATCGTTACCGAGTCGGCTTTGGTAAACGTATCTAAATCGAACTCGTCTTGATTCAGGTCCCCGCTTCCGCTGTGCTGCAAATTTTTGAGTTCTATACTGAAGGGTAAGCTGGCATCATCGTATACAATATGTCCATCGATAATTTCCCAATGATCGATACCGATATTGTAAGCTACGGCCCCTTCACCAGCCGTAACTTCAGCAGGCGCCGGTTCTTCGCTGGGAACGGCGATGTCATAGTTAGCAGTACCATCTTCCAGCACTTTAATATTTACTTCGGGAGAATTTAATAAGATACCGTTGATCTTGATCTGATCACCCATGAGACTGAGTACATCCACCTCAACTTCCAACTCTCTTACCGCAAAAAGGATCTCACCCTCAAATGGCGCCCGGTTGAGTACTCCAAAGTTGTTCAGTCCGGCAGTCACATTAGGAAAATTACTGAATACTGAGAGGTTAAAATCTTCTGTGTCCCATACGATATCTGCATTTACGGATTCGGCCAGCACATCATCCACAGCCGCCTTGATATCATCTTTAAAAACAACCGGAACGATCAGGGCGGCGGCTATTATTAATACGAAAATAACGCCAAATGCGATCAGAATTTTTTTCATTATTGCTGTCTTAAAACCTGGGAAAAATGATAAGCTATATCAAAGTTAGTAAAGAAATCGCTGGATTTACACGTAGTTTACCTTATCCTAGACAGACTTACGCAAATTTCATTAGCATAATTCATGATCAGGGCGTCGTTATTTTGTGAGACAATATCGTAATGCAGCTTAAAATTATTGTCGGTCCGTTGAAGCGTTAGTACCTGCTCTTGGATATGCCATTTATAATTGGCTTGATAAGATCCGGAGGTTAATAAGTCATCGGTGATTTCGGCTATAATAATTTTAGCATCTCCGTTGCTTTCAAAACTGATTTTACCTGAAGCGATCATATCATCCAGGCTCCATACTATTTCCCATTGCCCCGCTAACGAGGTGGTTTTCACTTCTTCGTTTACTCCGCAAGCGAAACTCACAAAAAAAACACCATACCACACTTTCTTCATGACTTATGAAACGCGTTAGGCTCGGTCAGATTGTGGTAACAACTAGAAATACTTCTTTAATAGCTTGCTTATTAGTTGCGTCCGTTTCCCATAAGGAGGGTAAACGAGCTTGGTTGTTGTAAGCCCGACTCGCTGACGAAGTACGGCTTTCTCATTAGAAAATGCCAGAAAACCGTATTTGCCATGTGACTTTCCAATTCCACTGTTATTTACGCCTCCAAAAGGAAGGTGCGGATGTCCAAATTGTAATACGCAATCATTAATACAAAATGTACCTGAAGAAGTTTCGGAAAGCAATTTTTTACGCGTTTTGCGAGACCTCCCAAAGTAATAGAATGCCAATGGCTTAGGTTGTTCATTGACTCTTGTTATTACCTCATTGAGAGAGGAAAATGTTAGCACAGGAAGTACCGGTCCAAATACTTCTTCCTGCATGACACGAGTGTTAAATGATACCCGGGTGAGTATGACCGGACTTAGGAAGCAATCTTCTTCATCCACCTCTTTTGGAATGGCTAGCCTTGCCCCCGAAGAGACGGCGTCATCCACTAATTCGAGTAATCTTGTTAAATGCCTTTGGTTTACAACTCTTGCGTAGTCCTCGGATTGCTTAAACCCCTGATTGCCGGTATCGAAAAGTTTCGAAACATACTTTTTTAATTCTGACAAGAATTGATCTTGTACGCTTTCATGTACAAGAATATAATCCGGGGCAACACACGTCTGCCCATTATTCATAAACTTACCCCAGGCAATCTTTTGAGCGGCATCCCTGATATTAGCTGTTTCATCAACTACCGTGGGTGATTTTCCGCCAAGCTCCAATGTTATGGAAGTGAGGTGTTCTGCGGCCGCTCGCATTACTACCTTGCCTACGTGAGGACTTCCCGTAAAAAAGATATGGTCAAATGGAAGTTTTAACAGCATTTGCGACATGGCTGCGTCCCCTTTAAAAACAGCTACATAATCCTCTCTGTATAGATCCCCGATCATTTTATCCATAATGTCAGAGGTGTGAGGTGTCATCTCTGAAGGCTTAATAATGACGGTATTGCCTGCTGCCAATGCAGAAATTAACGGACCTAACGTTAACAGAAAAGGGAAATTCCAGGGTGAGATTATCAGACACACTCCTTTTGGCTCATATTTCACACTTGCTGTTGTACTCAAATATGCGACGGACGTATCTACTTTAGTGGCTTTTGCCCAGCGCTTTAGGTTGGCTATCGCATCTTTAAGCTCTGTTAAGACCGGATAAATTTCTGATATATCTACAGCCCCTGCCGGTTTCTTAAAATCATCAAAAATCGCCTTTTGAATCATCTTGTCATTACTATCGATCCACCTTTTCAATGACTTGAGCCTCTTAATTCTATTAGACAACGATTCTCCACGAAGTATCAGCGAATTTTTCTTTTGCTTACCAAAAATGTGATTGACGCGATCCAAGATGGTTTTGTCAGATAAATCCTGCATGGTGTTTTGAAATGATAGGGAAGGTACGATTCCAATGTTAACTTAATGTTAACAAATGTTGGTTAATTGTTAATATAATGTTACCTTAATGTTATCAAAATAAAATTGAGGGGGTTTGTGATGGTTAAGAATTTATTTTTTTGTCTTTGCTTTGGTCTTTTTTTTAATGTTCATGCACAGGATTATAACGGCATAGTTTTTCATTCCAAATTTGAAAAAGATCAATTCAGTAACCCTGAAAATCCTCTGGCACAACTACTTATGGCTGATGAATCGGCTACAATGGAGGCATGCATTCAATTTGACAGGGAGCTTGATGATTACATCCACTCACTTAAAATTAAGCGTGCTAAAACCAAAAAGGACAAGGACTTTGTTTCGTTTGTTTTCTACAAAACACATCGTAAATATCTTAAGCGTTATGCGCCTTTCACCTCATTGGCTTCTCTTTCAAAAAGTGGAAAGTACGACTGCCTTTCCGCTACGTCCCTGTATTCGTATCTATTCAGTCGGTTGGGTGTAGACCATCAAATTATCGAAACCCGCTACCATATCTATATTAAAGTAAATACGGATGAAGGCGATGTGCTCATTGAAAGCACAGACCCGATCTATGGTTATGTAGACAGACAAAATGAGATAGACGAGCGTTTGAATGAAATTGACAAAGACGTTGTCAGCGCGGATAACACGTATTCGTTTTCTGCCATGGTCAATGACAGAATATCATTCAAAGAGCTTATTGGGTTACAATATTATAATCTGGCGGTGAACGCCTTCAACGGTCAGCACTACGAAAGCGCCATCCATCTGCTCTCAAAAGGTGTAATTTTCAGAAACAACACCCGTACTATCGAATTCGGGCTGGTCATTGCCCAGGTCATAATGAAAGATGATAATTTGGATCAGGAACAGAAGTTAGCTTACGTCAATAAACTTCAACGCCTATTTCACAGCACAACAACTTTGGCCAGCAGATAACGGATCTAGCTTGACAGTATACGTACTTCCACTCTGCGATTTTTACTTCTTGATTCCTCGTCGTTGCTTCTGGAAAGTGGCTTTGTTCCACCAAAGGCTTTTGTCCGTATTCTATTCTTCTTAATCCCCTTTTTTACCAGGTAATCGCGAACGGCCAGTACCCTTCGCTCCGAGAGCCGCATATTTTGTTTGGCATTCCCTCTAAAGTCAGTATGGCCTTCCAGTTGTATGACCATCTCCGAGTTCTCTTCCAGCATTAATGCTAATTCATCCAGTTCATCGTGAGAAACTTCCGTAATCTCATCCTTACCCAGAGCGAATATTAAACGATCAAGTCGAATAAGTTGATTCTCACCTTTTGGAGTGAGTTCCACAAGGGTTTCTATGAGACCATTGGTGGCGTCATCGGGTTTCACTTTGCCATAGTAAGTAGAATAGCCTTCTGCTTCTACCTTTATTGAGTATTCTGCGCCACCCTCAAGTTTAAAGTTAAAAGTGTCTCCTCGAAAAACTCCTATTTTACTACCATA
>JBCDHA010000247.1:0-6016 GCA_038750705.1 Bacteroidota bacterium | reverse complement strand
GGAGGGCCCAAGAACGCATTGGCCCTGAGCCAAGCTATACACCGCGTCATCAAAATGGGTTTTACCAAGCTCGGGACTGTCATTGCCTACGGCTATTACACCCTCATAGCCTTTATGGAATACCCCTTCGATAGCATTTGCTAACCGCTCACCAAATGTATGCCCTATCTGATTGCCTTCATGAAAGTGAAATACAGCTAATCGTGTCTTTTCCAATACCTCGGAAATCTGCTTGCTGAGACACCGGGCAACCTGCAAATTAGCTTGACTCTTGTGGGGGAGCCACTTCTTTTGGTTCGCTTCTTCCCAGGGAGACCGGCTGAAAAAAAGAATGGCGATATGGCTGTTAATTAATTTCAATGACTAAAGATAGACGATATTACTATTACCGGTTGTCTGCCAGTTAACAAAGCACTACAATTTAGTGGAGAAGAACCTGTGCAAATCTTGATTTTTTTAAGGCGTAATTATGGTTCCGTCCTCCGGCACCCACACTTTGTCCATGAGTTCCTCTCTCTGCAATCGATCACGTAGGATGTTTCGAGTAACCGGACAATGATTTATGGCCTCCATGTGATTGGCTAATACTTTACCCGGGCTGTCATTAATAAAGGAGACAGAATCATCAAGTGTCATCAACAAAGGCTTGCCAAAGTCAAACCTGGCTGCTCCTGTTGCCAAGACCGAGATATCGGGCTTATATTCATTTAGAATTTTTCTCACATCATCTGTATATACCGTATCGGAACTAAGATATAGAGAGTATTCGCCCGGAAGGGTGAGAAAAAAGCCCATTACCTTACCTGCTAAAGCAGTAATCCACCCATAACCGTGCGTTGCCGGTGTGCCTAAAATTGATCCGCCTAAAAACTCCTCTTCTTTCCAATAATCCAGAACTTGCTCTACTTTCAGTCCTGCCTTTCGCAAGGTTTTCTCATCATGTCTACTGCAGGTTACAGGAATTTGTCTCTCCGTGAGAAAAGTCTTTCCCGGCTTGTCTAAATGATCCGGGTGTAGATGGGTGACCAGGCAATGATCTACCTTTTCAAGTATTCCTCTGGATTCTTCCGGAAAACCCACGGTGGGATTCTTTTTTGCTTTGGATTTAAAAACCGAAAAAGGTGGCATTGTTCCGGCAGGACCAAGCATTGGATCAACTAAAATGCAGTGCTCCTTAGTTTCGACAACCAGAGTGGCATTTCTAATGTGATGGAGTTTCATGCTAAAGTATTGATTGGCATTACTGATTCTGGTTCTTTCACTGCACTAAATGAGCCCATAATGGATGGTACAGGTTCGTTTTTCATACATCTGCCATATCACTTCCATTCCGTATGGAATATTCCTTCTTTATCTAACCGTTCGTAGGTATGAGATCCAAAATGATCGCGTTGGGCCTGGATCAAATTTAGCGGTAACCTGCCGCTCGTTATGGCATCAAAATAAGTAAGGCTGTTTGATAACCCGGGGAGTGGAATTCCATGGGTCACTCCATAGGCCACCACTTCGCGCGCTGCGTTTACGGTACTCTTCAATTTCTCAACGAAGGCCGGAGCCATAACTATATTCTTCAGTTTATTATCTGCACTGAATGTTTTTGATATATCATCGAGTAAAGCTGCGCGTATAATACACCCGGCCCGCCATATTTTAGCTACCTCCGACATATTTAATTCATAGCCATATTCATCCGAGGCCTCAACCAATTGCTGCAACCCCTGGGCATAGGTGATAATGAAACTGAAATAGAGCGCTTGTTCTGCTTTGGCTGTAAAGGTATCTTTATCGACCTCAGCAGGCGTAGGTTTGTCATACAGTTTCTCTGCCGCGACACGCATATCCTTAAAAGCCGAAATCTCACGCATACTCACGGCAATGTCTATTGAAGGCACCGGAATACCTAAGTCCATTGCGTTTTGAGAGGTCCATTTTCCCGTACCTTTCTGCTTGGCCTTATCCAGGATCATATCGACCAATCGGCCATCGGTAAGATCATCGTCCTGACCGAAGATCTCAGAAGTGATCTCAATAAGAAATGACTGTAAACGGCCGTTATTCCAGGTGGCAAAAGTTGAGCTTAGTTCATCGTTACTAAGACCGCCCGCTTTTTTTAAAAGGTCATAAACCTCCGAAGTCAGTTGCATTAGGCCATATTCGATCCCGTTATGCACCATCTTTACATAATTACCCGCTGATTTAGGGCCCAAATAGGTCACGCAAGGCTCGCCATTAAATTTGGCAGCGGCCGCTTCAAAAATGGGTTTTATATGTTGATAGGCTTCCTTATTTCCTCCCGGCATGATACTGGGGCCTCTACGAGCTCCTTCCGCCCCACCGGAAACACCGGAACCAAAAAAGTTGATGCCTTTTTCTGCCAAATAGGCTTCTCTTCTATCGGTATCTGTGAAGAAAGAGTTACCGCCATCAATGATAATATCGCCCTCCGATAAATACGGCAATAAGCTTTCAATGGCAGTATCCACCAGTTTACCGGCTGGAACCAGTAACATCATTTTTCTCGGTGATTTAAGAGAAGCAGCAAACTCCTCGGTCTTTGTTGTCGCTTGCACCCTTTCAGTATCACCACCCGAAGAAATTAAGTCATCCACCTTCGACTGATCCAAGTCAAGGCCGCAGACGGAGAACCCCTTATCGGCTACATTCAAAATAAAATTGTGCCCCATTACTCCGAGACCTACTAAACCAAAATCGTACTTATGTTCCGTCATTTGAAAAACTTATATTAGGCGATGTAAAATTGAACAATCAATATGATCATCATTTTTAACTAATAAAAACGAAGGTCTTTAATTTTACTGTATTGAGCCTAATCCTATGAAAAAAACCGATAACCAAATGCTCATTATTTTTGGAGCATCAGGTGATTTAACCGCAAGAAAGCTGATTCCGGCGTTATACGCCTTATTTCAGGATAAAGACCTGCCTGAAAACTATATTGTACTAGGTGCAAGCCGTAGTAACCTTACAGACCAGGAGTTCAGAAACAGAGTGGCCCTGGAAAGCAACTATATGGCGGATGAAGATCAGGAAAAGTTAAAAGTCTTTGCGGAAAAGATATTCTATCAGCCTATTGATAGTTATGAAGACAACTATAGCCTACTTGGTAAAAGAATAAATGAACTCAATACCTCCCACAGTACAGATGGCAACTACATTTTTTACTTATCTACACCACCCAGCGTTTATAAAAACATTTCTCAGCGGTTATCGGAAGCAGGCCTTAGCAACCAGTCTTCGGGATGGCGCCGGTTGATTGTAGAAAAACCTTTTGGTTATAACCTTAAAACGGCCCAAGCGCTAAACCGTGATTTATTAGAGTATTTCGAAGAGGATCAGGTCTATCGTATTGATCACTATTTAGGAAAAGAAACCGTCCAGAACCTTTTGGTGACCCGATTCAGCAATAGTGTTTTTGAACCTTTATGGAATAGAAATTACATCCGGCACATTGAGATTACCAATGCCGAAAGCCTGGGAGTAGAAAAGCGTGGCGGATATTACGATAAATCCGGAGCCCTTAGGGATATGTTTCAAAACCACTTACTTCAAGTGGTGTCATTAGTGGCTATGGAACCTCCGGTGGAGGCCACTTCTATTGAAATTCGCAATGAAAAGGTGAAAGTATTAAAGGCGATGCGAATCATGAACGACGAAAAATTGCTTTTCGAAAATACCATCAGAGGACAGTATCGCCCGTCGGAGATTGATGGCAAAAAAGTTAAAGGTTATCGTGAGGAAGATGGTGTTGATCCTGAATCACTGACAGAAACCTATGCCGCGATCAAGTTTTACATCGATAATTGGAGATGGAAAGGTGTACCTTTTTATGTACGATCTGCCAAAAGAATGCCGACCAAAGTGACTGAAGTAGTTATCCACTTTAAGTCCACACCGCATAGCTTATTTGTGGGCGCTGATAAAGATAATAAGCTGATCATCCGAATACATCCTGACGAAGGCATTATGATGAAATTCGGTGTAAAAGTTCCCGGCCAGGGTTTCATCGTGGAGGAAGCCAACATGGATTTTTATTACGCTGACATAGCGATCAAAGGTGTAATGAATGCTTATGAAAGATTATTGCTGGATGCCATGCAGGGAGATGCTACACTGTATGCCCGTGGTGATGAAGTAGAAGCTGCCTGGCGTTTTGTCGATCCTATTCTTAACTACTGGAAGGGAACCAAGGCCCCAATGTACGGCTATGCTGCGGGTGTATGGGGACCTGAGAATTCTGACGATCTGATCGAAGGTAATTACTTTTGGCGCAATCCTGGTCCTAACCTGGCCGATGATCCGGGATATTGTGTTTTGTGTTAGATTGGGTAGTCGTCTGACCACTCAAAGATGATAGGATAAAAAGGCCCATCAACTCCACCGGAAACTACAAAAGTCTGTGAGACTTTTGTAGTTTGGCCTTATGGAATTAAATGTATTGAGTAATAAACAGGAGGTAGCCAAGCAATTCTCATCTTTCCTGGCAGAAAGGATTGAAACTAACACCAGGTTCACTATCGCGCTTTCAGGTGGTAGCACGCCTAAAGTAGTTTTCGACTATCTGGCTGACAACCACCCGCAGTTAAACTGGAGCAAAGTGCATCTCTTTTGGGGCGATGAAAGGTGCGTACCCCCTGATGACGCCGAGAGCAACTATAAAATGACGGTAGATCATCTGATCAATCATATAGCCATTCCCGAAGAAAATATACACCGCATTATGGGAGAAGAAGACCCCGAAAAGGAAGCGATCAGGTACGGAGCTAAGCTCAATAACCACCTACCTGAAACAAAGGGCATACCTCAGTTCGATTTGGTGATTTTGGGTATGGGCAGTGACGGACATACGGCTTCTATCTTTCCTCACGAAATTGACCTGTGGGATTCTGAAAATAACTGCGTAGTAGCCACCCACCCGGACTCAGGACAGAGAAGAGTTTCATTAACCGGAAAAGTGATTAACAATGCAAAAGAGGTAGCATTCTTAGTTACAGGAGAAGATAAGCGGGAAAAAGTCTCCGAGATCTTATCCCGATCTGCTGTCAGCAAAAACTATCCGGCTTCATTAGTTAATCCTATGTATGGCAAATTATATTGGTTTTTAGATGAGGTAGCGTATCGAGATCGAAGTAGTCGTCAGACCACTTAATTTTATTTCAAGATTTTATTGTAAAGCAGTCAAATGACTCATTATTAGATTAACCTCCCGTGCTTTCAGTTAAGCAATCCATGCTTTCTTAGAAACTCATCGAGCTCCCCTATCTTAGGGTTCTTGAGGTGCTCCGGTCCGTACGTGACCGTAGGAAACTTAAGTACGCCATCGTATAAGGCCTTTACCCGCTCAGCAGCACCTGAATCTTCCTCAACGTTAAAATCATCAAATTCAACCCAGATGGACTGCAAGTAGTTTCTAATATTGGCGGACTTCGGACACCAGTCGGCCCCGTAGAGGTGAAGTTTATGGTTACTCATTTGATGCATCGTTTTGTAATGCTGGCTTCTTACCAACTAATGTCGCTAGAGCCGGCTGTATTTTTTCAGCATTCCCGACAATGAAAGGCGTCAAAGACATCAATAATATGGACACCGCTAAAAAGATCTGATAGTTATTCATACTGATTAACTGATATTCCAAACCGCTTTGCGCCAATACAAACGAGAATTCACCAATTTGGGCAATGGAGAAACCCGCGGCCAGGGCCGTTTTCCAGTCGATCTTCATAATTTTTGCCGCTAAAATTCCGGCGGTAGCTTTTACTGATAATGAGAAAAAGAACCAGAAAACGATCCAAGGAAAATCTGTGAGAAATATCTTGTAGTCGAGTAACATACCCATAGAAATAAAAAAGAAGCTCATGAAAACGTATCTGAATGGCAAGAAACAGGAGATAGCCATACGATTGTAGTCGGTTTCAGCTATGATTAGCCCGGCAATGAAAGCTCCCAAGGCCAGAGAAAGACCCAGCTTTTCGGTGAGCAGGGCAATGCCGGTTACGAT
>JBCDHA010000246.1:0-6016 GCA_038750705.1 Bacteroidota bacterium | reverse complement strand
TGGAAAAAACACTATCGCTGTAGAGGTATATCGTTGGGCAGATGCCAGCTACATGGAAGATCAGGACTTCTGGAGACTGAGCGGTATCGACAGGGAAGTTTATCTATACGCCACACCAAAAGTCACTCTCCGGGATTATAAAGCAGAAGCTTCCCTGGATGATAACTACGATAACGGTGTCTTCTCGATCAATCTGGACTATCGGAACACCAACAAAAAAACAGCTAAAGGATGGACCGCTGAGGTCAAACTGCTGGAGGGGGAAAAGGAAGTATTGGCGCTGTCAGAAAGCATAAACGTAATGGGTAACGGCACGGCAAAGGTATCGCTCAATGGTAAAGTCAATACGGTTAAAAAGTGGACTGCAGAGACTCCCTATCTCTATGATCTGTTAATTACCCTTAAAAATCCCCGGGGAGACCTGGTGGAAGCCAGTCACCAAAAGATCGGTTTTCGCAGGATTGAAATAAAAAACAGCCAGTTCCTGGTTAATGGTGTACCAGTGTATATAAAAGGCGTCAATCTACACGACCATGACCATGTAACCGGGCATGTGGTAGACACAGAATTGACACTTAAGGACCTTAAACTGATGAAAGAATTCAACGTGAATGCAATCCGGTGCAGCCACTATCCTAAAAATGAATTCTTCTACAGAATGTGCGATAAATACGGCTTTTATGTGGTGGACGAAGCTAACATTGAAACGCACGGCTTAGGCGCTACCAATCAAGGGTTAGACAAAAACCTGGAGCGTCAAAAGATACATCCGGCGTACCAGCCGGAGTGGAAAGAAATGCACCTGGACCGGACGATCAGGATGTATGAAACCCATAAGAATTACACCTCCATTGTGACCTGGTCATTGGGAAATGAAGCCGGAAACGGAGATAACTTTTTTGCCACCTACGATTGGCTGAAGTCAAAAGATAGCACGCGCCCGGTACAGTATGAAGGCGCCAAAAACTATTCCAATACGGACATATATGCGCCTATGTATGAACGGATACACCACATGGAGAATTATGTACAAAACAAAGGTGATCGCCCGTATATACTCTGTGAATATGCACACGCTATGGGTAACAGTGTAGGCAATTTGCAGGATTACTGGGATGTGATAGAGAAACACGATGTGCTGCAGGGAGGCTTTATCTGGGACTGGGTGGATCAGGGGCTGCTATCCGAAACCAATGACGGCGAAGCTTTTTTTGCCTACGGAGGTGATCTGGGAGGCCATGCCCTGCAGAATGATCGGAATTTTTGTCTGAATGGACTGATCAGCCCGGATAGAAAACCTAATCCACATTTATACGAAGTGGGTAAAGTATACCAATATGTGAAATTCAAAAATTTTGATAGAGAGTCCGGTGAGCTGACGGTTTACAACGGCTATGATTTTATCAACCTGGACCGATTAGAACTGTTATGGAGCTTGCTGGAAGATGGGAGAGAGCTTACCAACGGTACTCTGGGATCAGTTGACCTGCCGGCCGGTCAAACGGCAAGGCTTACACTCAAGCTGCCTGAAATGACAGCGATTGGCAACTATCATCTCAATATCTATGCAAAACTCAAAGCTGATGATGGGTTGCTCAGCGCCGGGCATACGGTAGCCAGGGAGCAATTTGAATTATCACAATATACGTTCGACAAATTTCCCGGTAGCACAGTGGGCAAGCTATCTGTTTCCCGGGCTGATGATGCAGTGTCCGTGAGCAGTAAGGCTTTCTCGGCCAGCTTTGACCCTACTACGGGGCTGCTTATAAGCCTGGACTATGGAAATGGTAACATCCTTCAATCTTCTGTAAAACCTAATTTTTGGCGCAGTCCTACAGACAATGATTTCGGTTTTAACATGCCCGGGAAAATGAAGGTCTGGAAAATGGCTTCGCAAAACCAGGTGCTCAAGTCATTTGAAGTGCTCGAGCCCGGAAAAAAACCGGAAATACTGAAAGGCCATGATATGGCCAATGTAGTCCGGTTAAAGGCGGTGTACGCCTTGCCGGATGTTGAAGGCGAAGTAGCCATAACCTATACCTTTAATAGTGAAGGCGCTCTTTTGGTGTTAAATGATCTCACACTAAGCAAAGAAGAGCTTCCCGCCATTCCCAGGCTGGGAAACCACTTGATTTTAGACCATCAATATCAGAATGTGACCTGGTTTGGGAGAGGGCCCATGGAAAATTACCAGGATCGAAAAGCGGCTACGTTTGTGGCTGAATACCAGGGAAAGGTTGCTGACCTCAAATATGATTATATCAGACCCCAGGAGAACGGTAATCGTGAGGAGGTAAGGAAGCTATCATTGACCAATGAAAAAGGAAAGGGAATCGAGGTATTGGCCTCAATGGATTACTTCAGCTTTAGTGTGCATCACCAGCTTAACAGTGACTTTGACGAAGGAGAAAAAAAGATCAATAGACATACCTATGATGTGCCTGATCGCCCCCTGGTGAATTTGAATATTGATTATATGCAAATGGGCGTAGGCGGTGATACTAGCTGGGGAGCTATGCCGCATGAACAATATCAGATTACGCCAGAAAATTATGAGTATGCGTTCATTATCCGGCCGGTGCAATGAACCTTAAAGATGTTACAAATAAAAATTCACTTAAAAAGCGATTCAAGAATAGTAATAAGACATGTCGGCCTTATTGCACAGGCTAGGCTGACTTTATATGGCCGATGGCTTAATTATAAATAGTTATAAATGCGTATTTCATTTTTTCTATCGATCATTTGTCTGGCAGTTTCGGCTTGTGGCACGTCTAAACCGCCTAATGTAGTTTTTATCCTGATCGACGATCTGGGTTGGAAAGATCTTGGGGTTTATGGCAGCCGCTACTACCAGACCCCTTCCATTGATCTGCTTGCTGCCGAAGGCATTCGATATACGAACGCGTATTCGGCCTGTACGGTGTGCTCACCTACGAGGGCAGCTATTATGACAGGCAAATATCCTGCTACCATCAACTGCACAGACTGGATAGAGGGATGGAAATATGATAATAAACCCTTGCAGGTACCGGACTGGACCATGTACATGGATACAGCCGAGCATACCTTGGCTGAGGCATTTCATGATAACGGGTATACAACAGCGCATATCGGCAAATGGCATTTAGGAGAAGACCCTATTTTCTGGCCGGAAAATCAGGGTTTTGCGCTGAATGTCGGGGGGTGGAAAAAGGGAGCTCCAAATCGAAAGAAAGGACTTTACAACGGCTACTTTCCTCCTTTTGGCAACCCCCGGGTCAAGGACAGCCCCGATGACGAGTACCTGACGGAGCGGCTGGCCGATGAGGCGGTGAAATTTATTGAGGACTCAAACCCCGCTAAAACCGGGAAGCCCTTCTTTTTGAACTTCTGGACCTACAGTGTGCATACTCCCCTTCAGGCAAAACAGGACAAGGTCAGGAAATATATATCGCTAAGAGATACTACGCTACGCCAGCATAATGCCACTTATGCCGCCATGGTAGAACATATGGACGAAGCAGTTGGTCGCATAATACAAGCACTGAAAGATAACGGCGTGTATGAAAACACAATTATTGTGTTCACCTCGGATAATGGCGGGTTAGTGGGTAGAAAACAACGAAAGGTGACAGATAACTCCCCATTAAGAAATGGCAAGGGACATATGTATGAAGGTGGAGTGCGGGTACCCTTGATCATAAGGGTACCCGGTTCTCCGGCAGAGGTGAGGGACTTGCCGGCAATATCTATGGATTTTTATCCCACACTAATGAAACTGACCGGTAGTCAAGTTCCTGAACAGGTCTCCGATTTTTTTGAAGGTCAGAATCTGTTTGAAGATCAAAATAACAAAGTAAGAGACCTGTTTTGGCACTACCCACATTACCATGCCGAAGGGGCCACTCCCTACAGTGCTATTCGTTCAGGACGCTGGAAACTAATCTACTTCTACGAAACAGGGTCAAGTGTTCTATATGATCTTGAAACCGACCTGTCGGAAACCATGGATTTGTCTTCTGAGCAGGCGGAGATAAAAAACAGACTTCTAAAAAAATTGAATGATTGGAAGCAAGAAGTCAATGCCCAGCTTCCTTCAAAGAATATTAATTATGAAATGGATGAAAGTTAAGGAGAGTCGTTTATTCAACATCATCGCGCTTGTGGGTATTTTCCTGCTTGTAGAAAACACCTGGGCCCGGGCACAAATTTCCGGATCAAAAAAGCCTAATATCATTTATGTAATGGCCGATGATCTGGGGTATGGAGATTTGGGCAGCTATGGCCAGCAGAAGATTAAAACGCCGCACCTGGATCAGATGGCGGCAGAGGGTATGCGATTTATTCAGCATTACGCCGGTTCTACCGTTTGTGGCCCGTCCAGGGCCAGCTTGCTTACAGGAAAGCACATGGGGCATGCCAGTCTGCGCGGTAATCCCCGATGGACATCCGTAGGAAAACCAGTAGATATGCCGGCAGATGAAGTGACAGTAGCGGAAGAGCTAAAACGCGCGGGCTACGCTACGGGAATTGTGGGTAAATGGGGGCTTGCAGAAGCAGGGCTGGAGTTTATGCCGCTTTACCAGGGCTTCGATTATTTCTATGGTTTCAGGAAACACCTGACAGCGCATAACTATTACCCGGAAATCCTTTGGGAAAACAATGCTCCATTCCACCCCGAAGGAAATGATAAGGAGACAAAGTCGGGGCAATACTCACATGACAGCGTCACTTCGAAGGCATTTCATTTTATTGAACAAAATCAAGAAAACCCGTTTTTTCTCTACTTGGCCTACACCATCCCACATTATGAGCTTACAGTTCCGTCTGACGCCAAAGAACCTTATCAAAAATTGGATTGGGAGGAGCGGAAAATGCGGGCTAAACAAGGTAGCTATTATCACGACCCGGATGGAAACGTAACGTACGCAGCCATGGTGTCGCGTATGGACCGGGACATGGGGCGGCTGTTCACCCTTTTGAAAACACTGGGTATTGACGAAAACACGTTAGTCATATTTACCAGCGATAACGGGCATGAGTACGACAGGGGATTTTTTAATAGCAATGGCCCTTTAAAGGGACACAAGAGAGACCTGTATGAAGGAGGTATCAGAATGCCCTTCATTGCAAGATGGCCGGGTAAGATTGAACCGGGTTCAGTCAATGATCACCTCTCTGCCTTTTGGGACTTTCTGCCTACGGCATGTGATATAGCAGGGGTGCCGCCTTCCCGAGACGTTGATGGCATCTCTTACCTTCCCACTTTACTGGGGCGAGAGCAGGAAGATCATGAGTACCTCTATTGGGAGTTTAATGAACGGCAGGGCCCGATACAGGCCATAAGAAAAGGCAATTGGAAGGCGGTAAAATTCTATAAGAAGCCTACAGAGCTTTATGATCTGAGTAAAGACCTTGGTGAAGAAAATAATGTAGCTAACAAATACGGTGACGTTGTGGCTGAATTGGAACCACTCTTTACTAAGGCCAGGCAAGACAATCCATATTTTCCACTTGCACCGCACCCAAGAGTGGCTAACAAATTCAAATAAACCAAATCAAACCATGGCTTGGACATAACCATCTCAAAATGGGAGATGACAAGAACAAAAAACCATCTTTTGTCGTCACTGAAAACCGCAGCGCAGGACTTGTATGGCGGTAAAGTAATCTCCTGCTCGAGAAAGGCCTGTACTTGTTCAGTTTCAACATAAAACCGAGATCAAATTATCTTACGACATGCTAATTCGTTTTATATCATTGTCTTTCATAGCCGTTATCTGCGTATCGGCTCTTCAGGGATGTCAACCTTCTTCCCAGCAAAACTCCGTCCCTATAAATGTCCTTTGGATTGTTTCTGATGACTTAGGAGTAGACCTCGGTTGCTATGGTAACTCTGCTGTATCAACGCCTAACCTGGATCAGTTTGCCAAAGAGTCGGTGCGCTATACTAACTTTTATACCTCTACTCCGGTGTGTAGTCCGAGCCGGTCCGGGCTTATTACAGGGATGTACCCGGTCAGCATTGACTGTC
>JBCDHA010000245.1:0-6033 GCA_038750705.1 Bacteroidota bacterium | reverse complement strand
AGTACCACAGAATAAGTCGAGTACGATGGTATTGTCTACCGTCTCCTTTTTCTCAAGGGCATACTCCACCACTTTCTCATAGAGCTTCTCTGCTGACCTTGGATTGGTTTGAAAAAAGCTCTTCATGCTAATTTCAAAGCTCAAACCGAGTAGCTCTTCCACGATTTTGTCTTCTCCGTCTATAAGTCGAATATCACCGGATGTAGCTATGGTTCTGTCTCCGGTTTCATCGTTAATAGTATGTAAAAACCCGGCAACTCGGTTGCCGAAATGTGTTGTCAATAGTTTAGAGAATTTTTGCAAATTAAATTTTTGCAGCCCTTCTGATGTAGTGACCAAATTGAACAACAGTTGGTTTGTTTTAAACGACTTGCGCACTACTAAGTACCTGAAAAAGCCCTCCCTCCTCGGCCCATGCCAGGGTGGAAGACCGCTCTCTTTACAATGGCCTTTGATTAATTTTAATTTGTCTTCTAACTGCTTATCGAACAAACCTGAATCCTGCTTCAAGTCGTCTCCACACCACCAGGTACCTCTCTTCTTAAAACCTAAAGTAAATTCATCTACATCCGTTTTAAGCGTATGATCATAACCTATGGCCGAAAAGGCATATTCCATTTTGTTTCTGTAATGAAAAGTACTAGGCGAGGACACGAATTCATCAAATACAGAATCAATATCCTTTACTTTACCTATCCGTTTAAAAAGCTCGAATGTGCTTTGCTTTTTATAAGCGTGCTGTTTTTCAATAGGTAATTTGATATATGATGCACCAGGAATCTCTTGATAAGGCACGTCAATCTCATCCTCGGAAGGCCTTAACACTTCCAGAAGCTTGCATTCTGCGTAAGTCTTACCTACTTTTTTTACCTGTGCTTTGACATACTGACCGGGCAGTGTGTTAGGTACGAAAACAATAAAGTCACCATGCTCATTACTTATCCTTCCTATGCCTTTTCCACCGAAGGCATAGTCCTGGATATGTATTTCCAATATTTCTCCGCGCTTTACAAATTTGTTCTGTGTTTTTCTTGCCATCATCAATCTGTTTGTAGCCGCTAGTAAACAAAACGGCGCCGGGGCCAAAGTTAAAAAACCACGAAATATTAAGTCAAAATGTGCTACGCGAGTGTGTCGATCAAACGATTTTGTTCAAGGCCCGATAAATAGCAGGACCTACTTTCTTTTGGCACAGTGCTTATATAGCTGCACCATTACCAAAAAACAACTTGACCACATGTCGTGCTAAGGACTTACCACCTAAGCTATTCTTTCTGTAAGGATGTCTTTTATAACTTTATTTTTTAAATTCATGTATTAATGTAATCATCAGACTTATATTTAAGGTTACTCGAAGGCTAGGTGCACAGAATGAAACAGATTTTACTCTTTATAAGTCTTTTTTTGGCTGTCAAATTTAGTGCTTTCGGCTCGCATATAGTCGGCGGTGAGTTTGAGTTGTTGCACATACAGGATTTTCAGTACAGGTTGAATATGATCCTGTATTTTGATAGGATAAATGGCGCTGCCGGCGCTCAAGATCCAGCCGTTACCGTTTATTTTTACAGAAAGTCCGATAATGTGCGTGTGCTGTCAAGAACGCTTAATCTTATTACAGACACGCAGGTAGAATACAGTAATCCGGCCTGCGATCCTGACAATGAGACCTTATCTACGTCACGAATTCTGTATACTGATGTACTCACTTTATCTCCCGATACGTTCAGTGATCCGGATGGGTATTATATCTCATGGGAGCGATGCTGCAGGAACTATACAATAACCAATATCCAAAGTAATGTTCCGAATACCGGCGCCATTGCGGCCGGACAAACCTTCTACCTTGAATTCCCTCCGGTAACAGTAAACGGTAGCCCATTTATTAACTCAACACCACGTTTGTTTCCGCCGTTAAGCGATTTCGCATGTATTAATAAACTTTATTTCACTGATTTCGGAGGTGTAGATGATGATGGCGATTCTTTGGTTTATTCGCTGGTAACTCCTTTTAGTACCGTGGATACGCAAAACGCCTTTCCGGTAGCTCCAAACCCGGGTCCATATCCTGAAGTGGTTTGGCGGCCTACTTTTGGTATCGATAACATCATTGGCGGTAACCCTGATCTGGCTATTTCAACGGATGGTCTTTTAACGGTAACACCTTCTAACGCCGGCTTATACGTTTTTGCTGTAAAGGTAGAAGAATTTCGGGATGGCATTAAGCATGGAGAAATGAGAAGAGATTTTCAGATGTTGGTAATTGCTGATTGCGAGTCTAATGGTGATCCCCTTGTATTGGCTCGCGAAACAGGTGATAATAACTTCTATAATGAAGGAACTGTCATAAATTTTGACTTTAACGATCTTGACAAGTGCATTGATATTTTGGTTACTGACTCACTGACTAATATTGGTAGGGACTCCGTTTCAAACATAAGTTTAAGAGCTATACCGATCAATTTTGATGCAGATTTAGAAGGAATTGAAATTGACTTCTCTCAAAATGTGACGATTAGGAATGAAACAGATACAGCCAGGTTTACGGTTTGTTTTCCTGACTGTCCGTATACAAGAAATGGGTTTTACCAGATTGGTATAATCGGATTTGATGATGCGTGTCCTCAGCCCTCGCTGGATACGGTTATAGTATCGCTGAATGTACCACCGCCCCCCAATGAAAATGCTTTCTTCAGGGTTGATAACGTAGTTAGGAACGGCTTTTTCTCACCGAATGTTGTAGATTTTGAAGCTGGTAAATTCAGTGCCTATAACCTTGGTTCTTTTGATAATGATGGCGATTCGGTAAGCCTGGTTGTGACACCTCTGGGCTTTGAATTTGCTGATATTGGTATGGAGTTGGGGGACATCGTCAGCGAAAGCGGTAAGACAACGACTACCCTGAACTGGGACTATGATTGCAATGCCGAAAATCTGGATTTTTCAGCCGGGCGAGATGTGCCCATTGCCTCCGGGGTAATGAAGGCATTTGATATTTTATTAGAAGCGGAAGATTTTGATCAATGTGAATGGGAAGATCCTCAATCACTACTTTTAACATTTCAGATTTTCTTTCCTAATCAAACCAAGCCCATAGTCTATGAATCCAACAACTTTGGGGTAGATTCTTTAGGGTTTGACTACCAGTTGCGTGAAATAATCCAGCATTTAATTCGCGGGCAAGATGAAGATAATGACGAGATACTACTAACCGCAAGAGCTGCTAATTTTGATTTTAGCGATTATGGTATTTCATTTCCCGACATTTCCGGTACAGGCAACATCTCTCAAAACTTCATTTGGGAATTGGCCTGTGAAATTAATCTGGCTCAGCAGGATTCTTTTCGGATTGACTTTCTCGTAGAGGACATCGACGCCTGTCAACTTACAAATACGGATACTTTGACCGTAGACTTTTTACTCTCACCACCGTCTAGCACTGATCCGTTATTGACTTACAGGAGCACGAATACACTTAGCATTGTAGGTGATAGCGTAGGGTTCATATTAGGAGATGAATTGAGTATTAACGTTGAAGGCCGCGAGTCTGACGGTGACAGCCTTGAATTGTTTCTCTTGGATGAAGGATCTGTTCCGGGAGTGGAATTTGAAAGAGTGACCGGCTTCCGTCAGGTAAGTAGTACACTTGCCTGGACCCCGGATTGTTCGGTATTTACGGATGCTGATTTTTCAGAAGACTTCTTGTTCAATTTTGTGTTGCTCGATAAGAATTGCTATCTGCCAAAGTCAGATACCTTGACCTTAATGGTTCATGTAGAGGACATTCCGCAAAGAAATGAATTTGCTATCTCTAATGTAATTACTCCTAAAAGTAGTCCGGATCAGAACGATTACTTCGGCTATTATTTCATTGAAAATCCAAACGAAGAGGACAGACTCATTTATTTGCCTATTGACAACTGCGCAGGTCAGTTTGAGCAGGTGATCATACTTAACCGATGGGGTCATCAGGTTTTTACCAGCACCGAGCGCGACTTTAAGTGGTTTGCTAATGATGTATCAAGCGGGATTTATTATTACACCATACTCTATACAAATAGCAAATTCCAGGGATCGCTTACGGTACTTTTCTAGGTCTTGATGACTTGGTTACTTGGCATAAGCAACCGCTCGCATTTCTCTGATAACGGTTACTTTGATCTGTCCGGGATACTGCATATCTTTTTCTATTTTTTGAGATATATCGAAAGACAGCTGCCCGGCTTTATCATCGGCCACCTTATCTGCATCCACCATTACGCGAAGCTCACGACCAGCCTGAATAGCATAGCATTTATTTACACCGTCAAAGCTTAATGCCAGTGCCTCCAGGTCTTTCAAACGCTTGATATAACTTTCCATTATTTCGCGTCTGGCTCCCGGACGTGCTCCGGATATAGCATCGCAGGCTTGTACAATAGGGGAGATGAGGTGAGTCATTTCAATTTCATCGTGGTGTGCCCCTATGGCATTGCACACTACGGGGTGCTCTTTGTATTTTTGGGCTAGCTCCATTCCTAAAATGGCATGAGGCTTTTCAGCTTCCTCCGGCCAGACTTTGCCAATATCGTGAAGTAAACCGGCTCGCTTTGCCTGTTTAGGATTTAGGCCAAGTTCCGAAGCCATTGTTGCACACAGATTAGCGACTTCACGCGAATGCTGCAATAAGTTCTGACCATAAGACGAGCGGAAACGCATGCGGCCCACCATCTTGATTAACTCCGGGTGCAGTCCGTGAATGCCCAGGTCGATGACCGTTCGTTCACCGATTTCAACAATTTCTTCTTCAATATTTTTCTTTGTTTTAGAAACGATTTCTTCGATTCTGGCCGGGTGAATTCTACCATCAACTACCAATCTGTGCAGAGATAGCCTGGCAATTTCTCGTCTTACCGGGTCGAAACCGGAAATGATTATGGCTTCCGGGGTATCATCAACAATAATTTCTACGCCGGTGGCCCCTTCTAATGCGCGTATATTACGTCCTTCACGGCCGATTACCTTGCCCTTGATGTCGTCACTTTCTATGTTGAAAATCGATACGCAGTTTTCTATGGCATGCTCAGTGGCCGTTCTTTGTATAGTGTCCAACACAATTTTCTTGGCCTCTTTGGTGGCTGTAAGCTTGGCTTCCTCAATAATGTCCTTTATTATGGAGGAGGCCTTAGACTCTGCCTCAACCTTCATGGATTCTACAAGCTGTTCGCGGGCCTCCTCAGCGCTAAGGTTAGATACTTTTTCCAGAATGGTTACCTTACGTTCGTTAAACTGGTCAAGCTCAATCTTCTTTTTGTTTACTACATCGAGTTGAGTATTTAGCTTGTCTTTTAATTCAGACAGATCACCTTCTTTTCGTTTGATCTTTTCAAGCTCTCTGGATAAATGTTGCTCCTTTTGCTTGAGCTTATTTTCATTGGTTATGATTTGATTTTTCTTTCTGGCAGTTTCTTCTTCAAACTCTGCCTTGAGCTTGATGAACCTCTCTTTTGCCTCCAGTATTTTATCCTTTTTGATACTTTCTGCGGAAACTTCAGCCTCTTTGATAATTAATTTTGCCTTTTCTTCTATCTCCAATTCCTTGGTTTTATTGGCTCTGGCCACAAGTGTTTTCCCAACGAAAACACCTATTCCAAGGGCAACAACCGCGGCAATAGCTATGTATATCACTAATTCCATTATCCCTATTTTTTAGATGTGCCTAGCGCATTAAGCGCTCTTCTACAAGGATAGGAACCTGGAAAGTTCCGGAAAGCGAGTTGGAAGTAACTTTATAGAGATTCGTTGATTATCTTATTTAGATGCTCAACTTTTTCAACAAGTGCTGAGTCGTCTTCGTCAAACTGTTTCTCCTCCATTGCCATCTTATCTACCAAGCTATCAAAAGCAACCATGGCTAGCAGGTCCTGATTATCATTAATGCCAAACTGCTCACGATAAGACCTCAACCTCTCATTAATCTGCTTACCGGCTTTTCTTACCCTTTCTTCATCCTCCGGCTTTACCTTCATAGGATACTCCCGATCAGCAATCTTGATT
>JBCDHA010000244.1:0-6048 GCA_038750705.1 Bacteroidota bacterium | reverse complement strand
TCTTCATTTTGATCCACAATTGCCATAGCCTCTGGCAATGCCGTTTGAACGGTAGTATAACCGCATTGAGGTACATGAATGGTTAAAAGGCCAAGGCCAGAGCGTAGAGCCGCTTTACCACAAAGTAGGGTAGCGCCCATTTTACCCAAGCTGCCAGATACCAGCATGGCTTTGCCAAAAATACCTTTGTGATCAAACTTACTTCTGCGCCTTACTTTTTGAGCAATTTCAAATTCATCAGTATAATAGGTATTAGCTGACTCGACATTTATAAAATCATTGCTCAAACCGATATTAACAATATCCCAGTTTCCCACATACTTATAGTTTTCAGGAAACATAAACGCCAACTTGGGTAGCTGAAAGGAAACAGTATAGTCTGACCTAAAAATAACCCCTTTTGAATGCTGGTCTGCAAAAAGGCCGGAAGGAATATCAATAGACACCCGGGCACAGTCCAGATCATTCAAATAATGGATAACATCAGCATAAAAACCGTCTACCTCCCGCGACAGACCTGACCCAAAAATAGCATCTACAACTACACCGTCAGATTCAACCCTAGGAAAATCCTGTTTGGTATCAAGCCGTTGATAAGGCGAGTTCAATCGGTCCAGATTGGTTTTGAAGTCGCTTGATCCCGCTTGAATATTTCCGATAACAAAAGTTCGAACCGGGTATCCCTTACCTATTAACATTCTGGCTACCGCCAGACCGTCACCTCCATTGTTACCTGTACCACAGCAAATATATATGCGACGGCCCGGATCAAATTTACGTTCAAACCAGTTAACAAAAGCGGCCGATGCGCGCTCCATCAGTTCAATAGAAAGGATCGGTTCATTCTCAATTGTATACTGGTCCGCCTTTCGCGTTTGCTCAGCTGAAAGAATTTTCATCGGTCTACCTCACCTAAAACGATGTCTATTGAACCGAGAATGGCCACAAGATCGGCAATAAGACTTCCTTTTGCCAGTTCATTTAACACAGAAAGGTTTACGAATGAACACGCCCTCGCCTTGCATCGAAACGGGACATCACTCTTGCCATCTGCCCTGAAAAAGAATCCAAGCTCGCCTTTAGGATTTTCGGCGCGTATATAAAAGTCTCCCGCCTGTGGTCTTACCTTTTTAGGCACTACCTCTTGTGGATCAAAATTTCGGGTGCGCTTATGATCTGTAGTAAGCCTGGCTATGCACTGATCAATAATCTTGAGTGATTCGTGAATTTCGAGAACACGGACATGATTCCTATCCCAACAATCTCCAAGGACTCCCATTTTTCCCTCACCAATGGGGATATCGAAGTCCAATTCTGGGTAAACGCTGTAACCATCAACTTTACGCAGATCTAACCGAAGCCCTGACGCTCTTAACATGGGGCCTGTAACGCCATAATTTATGGCCATATCGCGAGATAACACTCCCACACTTGCGGTTCTTTCAATAAAAATCTTATTGTTAACCACGATATTGTCAAGCTCTACCAACTTAGGCTTTAAGTAGTTCACCAATTCGGCACATCTTTCTTCAAAACCTACGGGCAAGTCATAAAACAGCCCACCTATCCAAATGTAATTGTAAAGCATCCGTGCTCCTGACGCCCATTCAAGCAATCTAAGAATGTGCTCACGGTCTCTGACCATCCAGAAAAACGGTGTAAACGCGCCAATGTCCATGGCGTAAGTACCAATAGCGACAAAGTGTGAGGCCAGACGGTTTAATTCAGCAACTAAGACCCTGATATACTCTACTCTCTTAGGTATCTTCTCATCAATTCCCAGCATTTTTTCCACCCCCATGGCGTAAGCGTGCTCTGAATTCATTGCGGCCAGGTAGTCCATTCTGTCCACAAAGGGAATAACCTGATTATATGGCAGAGATTCGGCATGTTTCTCAAAGCACCGATGTAAATAACCTAAATGTGGTACTATCTCTTTGATTACCTCACCTTCCGTTAAAACTTCCAATCTTAGCACTCCATGTGTAGAAGGATGCTGTGGCCCAAGATTCAGGACCATCTCCGTAGACTTGAGGTCTCCCACCTGGTACTTGTTGGGCTCGGACAGAACTAAATTATCCGGGTCATATTTGTACTGGATTTCATTGGCCATCAGTACTCTACTTTAATCCCGTGATAATAGTCCTGATGTTTATAGTCTTTTCGAAGCGGGTGCCCATTCCAATCTGCCGGAAGTAAAATCCTGCGTAAATCCGGGTGTCCTGAAAAATGAATCCCAAAAAGATCATACGCCTCTCGTTCATGCCAGTCAGCGGTACGCCAAATATCGAAGACAGAGGCAACTTCAGGTTTTTCTCTATCCAGTACCACTTTCATGGTCAATGACCGCTCGAAGGGGATAGAATACAAATTGTAAATAACTTCCATGGTGCCAGACTCCACCCCGTTATCAATTCCTGTTATGCAGGACAACATGTCAAAGTAAAACTGTTCATTCTTATGCAACAGTTCACATACCGATTTTAGGTGTTGTGAAGAAATTGTGATCCCCTCAGGTGTACAGTTTTCAATTTGCTCGACGGATAAACCGTCAATTTCAGCATTAAGAAAATTTATTAATGCAATTATCTCCATGCTTACACTTTTTCCTGCATCATTTTTTCAATGGCTGTAGGCGCCATGAGCGACTCGCCACGGATCTTTTCCTGCAACTTGAGCAACCCTCCAATTAATGCCTCAGGCCGAGGCGGGCAGCCTGGCACATATACGTCAACAGGTATAATACGATCTACCCCCTTAACTACATGGTAGCCATGCTCCCAATAAGGACCTCCGCAATTAGAACAAGACCCCATGGAAATTACATATCTGGGTTCAGCCATTTGCTCATAAAGCCTTCTGACTCTATCGGCCATCTTAAAAGTAACCGTTCCGCCTACAATCATCACATCAGACTGCCTGGGGCTGGCTATAGGAACAATTCCAAATCGATCAAGATCATAAATAGATGCTCCAGCGCTCATAAATTCAATGGCACAGCAGGCTAAGCCAAAGGTCATAGGCCACATTGAAGAAAGACGAGCCCAGTTAATGAGATCATCAAGTTTCGTTACCATTACACCACCGCTATTGAATTTTTTATCTAATAATCCCATCCTCTATCTAAGCGTATTTTTCATTTATCTTATCATATAAGCTGCCGGGCACGGACGCCTTGATATCTTCCTTTTCGACATGAGGCTTAGGCCAGTTTAAGAATCCCTTTGCCCAGGCATAGGCTAGCCCCAATGCGAGTATACCCAGGAATACAAACATTTCAATAAGTGTATACCAGCCCCAGGTGCCATTGGTTTGCTCAATTAATTCTTTGTCGCCAAAAACAGTTGCCCAGGGGAAAAGAAATACAATCTCCACTTCAAATAGCAAGAAAATAAGCGCAACTAAATAGAAGCGAATATTTATTCTACCCCAGGCATTGCCTAAAGGTTCTTCACCGCTTTCATATGTGGTAAGTTTTTCTTCATTTGGCCTTGAGGGGCGGATCAGCCAGGACACAAATAATCCTCCGCCAACGAAGATAATACCCCCTATAATAAAGATTAAAACTTCTCCAAAACCAGAAAGTGTAGAATTCTCCATACTCTTCAAAGATAGCCCAGACCTATGCAACATCATAGCTTGGCTCATGACGTTTTAGGAGATAGTCGAAAGCTATTCAACCATGGTAGCAAGAAGTAAAATTCATATTGGTTTGATTTGACAATCACCTACATCTGATTGATGAAAAAAAGACGAAAACTGAAATAAGGTTAACGACTATTGGGCTTGTTAATCAGGGGCATATACAAGTAGTAACTAAACTCCCGAGTCAAATTAAAAATCCTCGCCAAAATCCTCTCTTCCGCCTCTATCTCTCTGATTACGATTTTTAAAATCTTTCTGATTAATGCGATAAGTAAAACTCAATGTGTATGATCGTGGTTGTCTTTGATAGGTTGAGTTAAAAACAAAATTATCATCAACGGTATTGTATCTATACCTTCCGGAGTTAAATACATCCCGAACATTGAAAACCAATGTTCCCTTTTTCTTCATTACCATTTTACTCAGGCCTAAATCCAGCTGATAATAAGACTGCAGATCTCCCTGGGCTCTATTTTGAGGAGCCCGATAACGGAAATTCATTTGGTACTCTAATTTTTTCCAGAAAGTCATTCTTGAGTTTATCCTGGTGTTTAGGGTGTATGCTTCAGCATCAAAATTTTGATCTGAAAATTCTCCTGTAATTACCGAGCGATACAAGTTAGCATTGGCGTTCATGCGCCACCACTCGGTTAAATCATGCGAGTAGTTGAATTCAAACCCAAACGCATTTTCCAGCGATAGGTTTACCGGTCTTGATATGTTCACAGAATCAACTCGTGTGGTTATCCGTTGAACAACTCCATCCGTTCTCCTGTAGTATACACTGGAAAATAAGGTGGCATTCTTCCAGGTTTTTAAGAAACCAAGCTCGTAGGAGTCAGTAAATGTAGGGTCCAGGTCCGGATTACCCGTTCTCAGGTTTCTGTTATCTCCTATGGTGTACGGGAAAGGGTTAAGATTCCTTGATCGAGGGCGCCTTATTCTTCTGCTATAGCTTGTTTGTAAAGATGTACCATCTTTTATCTCATAGGTTAAAAATGCACTTGGAAAAAGGTTAGTATAATCCTTTGGAAAAGATTCATTAGTTTGAAGTAGTTCAATATCTATGGAAGTAGTTTCTACCCTTAATCCCAGCTGATACGATATTTTATTGATCTTGTTATTGTAGATGGCATATCCGGCATGTACATCTTCATTATATCTGAAGTTGTTACTCAGAGCTGTTTCATTTACCCAGACATTATCAATTAAGCTCTCAACCAAATAATCATTTGATAGATTCCTTAGATTTCCCCGATAACCCAATTCAAATGACGAGTTTTTACTGATTGGGTGAATATAATCCATTTGAAAAAGCCAGCTTTCTTCTTTCTCCCTGTTATCAGATCGCTGATTAGCTATGGAAGTTAGCGCTTCCCCGGAATCAAAAAGTATGTCTTCAGAGATGTCAGCAAGTTCAATTTCTGCATTATCACGATATTGAATATCTGCGGTTAGTTTTCTGCCGGTTTTCTCAAAGTTCCTGGTATAGGAAAGTGCATATTCATTATTTGTATCTTCTTCGTCTTCTTCTTCTGAGCGAAAGGTCTCAGCCGTTAACTGGTTTTGTGTATCGAAGTCCCTGTAAAATGTTTCTCTATCATTTACACCATCAGAAACTCTGTAGAGATAGGAAGCCGTTAAGGTGTTGTTATCATTGATCAACCATTCGGTTCCGAAACGGAAGTTATTAGACAAATCTCCGCGTTCAAAATCTATTTCCTGGTCCGTAATGGTGGTACCTTCATCGGAGAAGAAACGTTGAAAGCTGTCAGCAGAACCTGGAACATCCCTGTACCGGAAACCATAGTTCCCAAAGAAATTGACCTTGTTCAATCGGTAATTAAAGTTTACCGACGCACCGTGATTATCAGGATAACCTGTATCCAATGTAACGGACCCATTAAACCCACTGTCCCTCTTTTTTTTGAGTATAATATTTATGATTCCGGCGTTTCCTTCAGCATCATACCTTGCAGAAGGATTAGTAACTACTTCTATGTTTTCAATGATATCACCTTGAAGTTGACGAAGGCCATCAGTTCCGCTAATACCTATCAAACCTGAGGGCTTACCATCAATAAGGATTCTCACATTCTCACTACCTCTGAGGCTAACGTTACCGTCCTGATCTACTGCCACGCTAGGCACATTATCTAAGATATCAGCAGCTGTTCTTCCTGCATTGCTTAAATCTTTACCCACATTGAACACGCGCTTATCCAACGTCATTTCCATTTGGTCCTTTTCGGCGGTTACGAACACTTCAGAGAGCGTGGCTACATCCGGCTTGAGCAATATAACACCCAGATTAAGCATACCTTTGGCCCTTGTAATTACGATATCTTCAATTAAACGCTCACGGTAAGAAATAAATTGAACGGATGCATAATATCTTCCCGG
>JBCDHA010000243.1:0-6052 GCA_038750705.1 Bacteroidota bacterium | reverse complement strand
GAGCGCAGCAACTTTCGAGGGCGATTACACCGTGACTAGTTTTGCGGAACTTATACGTATTTATACTACCATGAACGCCATCAATGATCTGCTGACCAGCATACCTAAAAAATCATTTAAGCCGGCAAAGAGAAGGGACGCAGGTTTCACTTTTGATGCGGTTGATTATACTAAGGATTTGGAAGACATCAAAGTTGCGTTTGAAAAATCAAAAGAAGAAGCTGCTGCTATGCACTACGCCAAGGGCAGAGAGCTAGAGAGCAGTGGAAGCAAGTCAGAACTTAGACGCTGCGCTAAACATTTCAGATGGGCCAATGAATATTCACCTGACTATCGAGATGCAACGGAGAGGTATGAAAATACCAAAAAGTTAGCTACCACCCGTATGGGCGTCAATAAATTCGATATGTCGGCTTCATCAGAATATGGCGATGTGGCGGCAAGGCTTACCGAGCAGCTTTTAAGCAACTTGGCCACCAAGGCCAGGAAACTTGAGTTTTTCGAAGTTATGGACAGAGACCAGCTCGACGAAGTCATCCGGGAGCAGGAGCTTTCACTATCCGGACTATTAGATGAAAGTACCACCGCTGATATTGGTGAAATCAAGGGAGTAGATGTGATACTAGTGGGAAATGTAACGGAGAGCATCGTAGACAGACAAGAATCCGGTCCTTCTGAAAAAAGCTATACCAAGGAAGTAGTTCTCAGGAAAGTGAAGTATACCGATGATGATGGCAAGGAAAAAACGCGTGAAATTAAAGGAGATGTAACTGCGGTCGCCAAAATTTATTCAAAGAGCGCAGAGGCCACGGTAGGGTGTACCTATAAAGTCATAGATATTCAGACCGGAGAGATCCTGGAATCCGGTTCTTCCACCGGCGCTGACACCTGGCAGTTCAGATGGATAGGAAGTTTCAGAGGGGATAAACGGGCTTTGCCCACCATGCCCCGGGAAGAGCGCAAGTACCCAAGTATCAGCAAAATGACCAACAACGCTTCTAAGGCTGCCTCTAGTAAAGTATATAATGGCTTGATGTCTTACCTTTCCAAGGTCGGGCTTTAATCTCCAAACTCAAGCTTGTATGACAAATCATTAGCAATCATTTTCTTGGCTTTTTCGTAGGCTTTTGCATCGGCTCTGTTAAAGTCCGCTCCACCACCTTTTACGTTCGAAACGGAATATTTGTAAATTTCTTTACCGGTCTTTAAATCCTTCATAGAAACAGTAGCGTCCAAATAAGTGAAAAAAGCAATATTATTCCTTTGACCTTCTCTTGTAGCAGCTTCAATCTCAACGGCGTAATCTGCTTCTTCTATATTGTTCACAAATTGATAGTCCAGACCGGCCAGTTCTTTCTTGATGGAAGGGGATAAAATTGGTATGGCCCGTTGCTCACCTAGGCTCAGCTCAGTAGACTTAACGTATACGGTAGGCGCAATTATTTGTATCTTATTCTCCAGAATGTAAGGCGGGTGGTCGAGCATCACCTTTTGATAAAAATCCAAGGTAGGTGAAACATCAAGCAGGGCAACCACATCTATCGCCGTGCTTAACACAAAGTCGCCGCTCCTGGGAAGCTGATCCGTGTTGAGCATTAATGACGCTTTTCCATATTTGTCTGAGAGAATACTGGTTTCAAATTCCACCTTCTCATCACGCTTTATGGTAAACTTCAAGGGAATATCAACTAAGCGTTCATCATCATAATTTACATCAATTTCAATTGGATAATCAAAGAGATCCACCTTCTTAATCACATAGGCCGATGTTGCGTTCACAAGCTTGATAGAGGACAATGATTTTATGTATTCGAAATTTTTAGGTAAGAAACTCACTTCTCCTAATTGCAAAACATCCATTGGAATTTTTACGCTAATGCCAGCCAAGGCCGTTCCGCTCGCATCCACGAGATTTACGGTTACCGTTGCCATATCATTAGACTGTGAAAATGTTCCTGTATACGTTAATTGGCATTCTGATTCGGCTAACTGAGCGGTGCCCAACTCTCCTAGCAAATTCAAGGATTTTGCTCTCAGCTCTATTGAAAAGTCACTCTCTTTCTTTGAATCTACATAGTATACTGCACCATCGCAGACGTTCACGGGATCTTCGCCTAGCTGTAATTGCAACTGATAGCTGATATAACTTGCCAGCTCGGCAATGTTTAACTTTCCAGATGTCAGCGCCTTATCAGTTAACTCTGCCACCGCCAATCTCATTTCCCTGATTTTCGGAAAATCAATTCTACTTTCCTGGGATAAAGCCAATAGCACTATGGCTGCTTCATTAATCTCATTTAGTTTTACCTGAGATTTATAAAGGAGTTCAATGACCACATCCTTTCTTGCAGCATTCAGGGCTTCAGTGGCTCCACTAATGTTTTGATCGATTTCCGAAGTGCCTACCCTAATGATATCCAGATTATAATCTACCAGCTCCTGTATGCTCACATATGAGAAGGAAAAAGCAAGCTTCTTTTTCTTGTTATAGTAGTTTTCAAATTTCAGACCTACTAATTCTGCCTCTGATGATGATATTGATGTTTGATCCAGCATTTGCGTAGCCTCAGTATTGACGATCGAAATATTCATCTCCGTTTCAGCCTTTACATCCACTTTTATGGATTCTATGATCTGATTGCGTGAAAGCTGATTTAGCTGGCCGTAGATATCTGCAAGGCTTTGTTTTTTACCTACCAGCTCCGAGCTAAGGCCTGTCAGGTAACTTTCTGCTGGATAGCGTGACTGACGCTGGTAAGGATCAAGCCAGCCTGGTGCATCTTTTTGACCGTAAACCTGGCCGAGAAGTAAACTGAACAGAATGAGAGACCAAAGGCGTTTCATAGGCTTATCAATTAAAATGGGCTCAGGTAGTAACCCGAGCCCACTATTTTAAAGGAGATAAATCAAAAATTAAAATTTCAAGAGCTTCTCTAACTTCTCATGTGCCAGATTGGTCTCCGATTCAAGTTTTTCACTCAATGTTTTTCGTGCAACTTCCATAGCCTTTTTAGTATTATAGGCCATTCTTACCGACGCTTCCACGTTTTTATTTTTCAATGTTCTGTAAATCTCAAAAAGTGGCAAAGAGCGACCGAGTTCCTGCGCTATAATATTTTTAGAAGCAGCAACTGTTTTGGTAACTGAAGCGGCTTCTTCAGCATTCAACTGCTGGTTAGAAACGCTATTTTCGATAAGTGCGGCTACCTGCGTGGAAATGGTACCGGCGAGCTCAAGCTTGGCCAACTCGGTAGCCTGAAGCTTAGCTGCAGACTGGGTATTGGCTACGGAATTACCCGACGCAACTATATATAAAGGGAAACCTTCTTCATCAACTTCATATTGACGCATCCAGGCGGTTTCTATTTGCTTGGCCATGGGCAGTGCACCGGGTGCAACTGCGTAGCCCTGTTTTTTAAACCTCTTGGCTTCTTTGCGGGCTTCTTTTACGGCCTTTTTCTTAATCTCTTTCTTTAGTGGCTTTTTGTTGACTTGCGCCTCAGCAGGAGCGTATGCTACTACGGAGCAAACCAATGCAAGCATTACAATTCGAATAGTTTTCATAAGTATCAATTTTTATTCTTTAATTAATGTCTGTCAGATCTTTCGACTTTGTCTAAACGTTCATAAATATAGCAAATGCTCAATTACAAACATTGAATTTTGTGAAACACAATGATTATGCCAGTCACGCACAGGTGGAACGGCAAACAAAAACGGCTAACTTAAGGAATGCTCTTTTAAAGAGACTAACCACTGAGTTTACTCAATACTAAATTCAATACTTGATACTACTTGCCCGTTTGTTACGCTGCCCGTTTCAACGTCAAAGGCGGAAAGCAAAGTGTTTCCCGAAACATCCTCTAACCTGGGATCAACCTTTAGAATGTAGTCTCCTGCACCCCATGAATGTTCAGGTATAAAAGAATGGGAAAAAGTATCTCCACTCCAGTTTCCCGAAACGATACCCTCTTTGCTGTACACCTTAACCATGCGAGGTATAAGCGCCCGGTCTAGCATACGGCTTGTTTTCAAGATCAATGGCTCCATGGTTTGCGATTGCGGGATGTTAACCTCCCATTCTTCAATTTTTATGCTGTTTCTTTCAGCTTTATCAATAAAAAACGTTTTTCTGAAACCCTGCTTTAAAGGTCTGCCCTGACCGTCAGCCCACTGCGGTGAAAGCTCAATGGTATAGGTCTCCTTTTCTTTGAAAACTTCACCTTTAGTCATATTCGGACCTACACCACGTTTTATTCTGCCTGGATGGAAGAGTAAGGTTAACCTGGTTCGGCTTTCATCCCAAAGTCCTTCAGGAATCTCCACAAAGGGCTCAGTCAGTGGCTTCCCCTTGCTATCAGTGACCCTAATGTGATCGTACGGATCGTCAAGCCCCATAGCGTTTGAAAAATACACATAACAACGAAGTACGTTACTTGGCAGAGTATCGGCGGTTGGGAAAAAAGAGGTTATATAGGTTAGGTTGTCAGTCGTTGGGTCAAACGCTAACTCGAACACCTCCAAACCACTTTTGCCGCCAGGCAGATCACTAATTCTGTTTAATGCATCAAAGTCAACAAAAGCGGTGTGAACAAGTTTAGGATCAGGAAGAAACCTTGGCTTAAAAGTGAATGCACTATCGGATATCATGTATTTCCCCAGTATGTTGAAACTGGAATTTTTGACCCTGATGTAAAAGAGTGAGGTATAATCTTCCTGTTTCAGGCTTTTTAAGCTATGCAATAAGCGGCTATCTAAACCTGACAGGCTGAATGTTCCATATTCTTGCGACTGTTTATTGGTTTCAACAGTTACATGTTGGCCATGAACTGCCGCAAATGAAATACAGAGCTGTATAAATAGTAAGTACCTGATAATTCGGATTATGGAACGAGCCTTTCTTTAGACAATGAAACAAGTGCCAGCTTGCCACTGGGCAGGCGCTGTGTAGCGATCAAAAACTTCTCATTTAAATTGTCTAACTGCTGCATGCCTGAGCCCGATCTCGGGGTATACTTAACGCCAGCCATATAACCTTGAACTTCTTCGGTAATCGCCCCTTCATAGCTATTCACATCATCAGGGTCGAAGATCAACAGTGGCAGCTGGCTATTGGTCATCAAAATGTAATCCTTACCCTGGTTCTTGTACGGAACCATATCAAGCGGGTAGTTTCCGGAACCAAACTCAGCCACAGTGCGGCCTTTAATATGCTGTCCATCTTCAAAGCTGGAGGCCTCAAATGTTACTAATGGCGTGCATAGATAAGCCGCTATAATATGTTCTTTGTTATTAAAATCGTAGGGAACAAAGGTACGGATAGGCGCATGTGTTTCATATTTACCATGTGCCCCGTGAAATATCTCTAAGGTAGAAGCCGATATTTCATCTTTAAACGGAAAAGAAGCCACCCACATAGAGGCGGCAAATTCTTCATTAGAAAGACCGGCGATATAGAGCTTGCCATTATTGTATTTCAATCCGGTGATCGCATCTACACGAGTAGTTACTCCTTTTTTCCATCGATGATTTGTGCCTTCATCGACAGGATTAGGCAGTTTGATCACGCTGTAAGATACATTTTCAAGAGATGCCTCAGAAATCTCACCTTTAGGATTGACCTTAAGTAAAATGTCTGCCGCAGCCAGATCGTTAGGTAGTTGCCACTTCGATGTCCATGCGGCACGCCCCCTGGAAACGCTTAGATATATGTTCTGAGAAATGGGATTAACCGCCAGATCATGGATGAGCACATTGTCTACACTGGTGCCTAAAATACCGGCTACCTGGCCTTCCAGGTCCCCAATAGTAACACCTTCAAGGTTATCGCTTTGTTCGTTGTCTCCCAGGTCAACGGCATAAACGGCCCCTCCGTAAGAATCGCCAATGAACAGGATTCCGTCCTTATTGAATTCCAATGTACCTATCGACTTAATGGGGAGTTTGCCCTTAGTTTGAGCGTACGAGGAAAACGAAATCGCCATAAAGCATAAATAGAACAGATAGCGCATAATATAGATGAGTTGGTTAATAGATATGAAAGTACTAATTC
>JBCDHA010000242.1:0-6058 GCA_038750705.1 Bacteroidota bacterium | reverse complement strand
GGGTTATTGAATCAATATAATAGTATTCTTAAAGACTTGGAAAATTGGAGTGTTTATTATGCAGAAACAGAGAGTCATACCGCTTTGCCTTTTGACGAATATAAAACGCTGGAAGTGAAAGATAAAAAGTTTGTGGACTGGGTAAATGAATTACACGCAGGTAACGCGGCAGATGTAATTGATGATTAAGTGATGGTCATGAAAAACTTGTTTAAAACGCTTTTTATTATTTCAACGATCATCTCTGTTGCTATGGGTCAAAGAGGTCAATCGTTGACTGTAGTGTCAGAAATTATTGAGATTAAAGATATTGACTCTGACATGGGACCTTGCTCAAAAAAACCGTGTCGAGCAGTAGCAACCATAATTAAATTTGAAGAGGGTGGTGGTTTCACGGATCTTAAGCCAAAAGATCAAGCCATATTTTACTTTAGAGGAACGCTCAACAGTAGTCGTATTAGTGGTATCGGTAGCGACTTGCCAGGACTTAAGGTAGGCGATCAATTTACTGCAAAAGTGAACGAAATTTATGTCGCTGGGGAGCGTCAGCTTGTAGTGAAAGAGTATAAGAAAATAGCGAATTAGTGAGCTTTGTTAAAAAAAGTTAATTGTACAACATAAGGCAGGAGGCACGGTTAAACGAGCAAAATTAATTTACTATGAAAACTTTTCTCACTATTCTTATTTTCAGCATTGGCCTTATTTCGGAGGGCCATAGGGTATCTTTTAAAAAGTCAACGGCTATTAGTGACTGGAAAATTACTAATGACGGCGTTATGGGTGGCCTTTCCAAAGGGGCAATAAAGAAAACGGACCGAGGTATACTTTTTTCCGGAGAAGTGTCGCTTAAAAATTTCGGTGGATTTACGTCTTATAAAAGCGAGTTCAAAGAATACAACCTTGACAAGTATACTGAAGTCGATATCAAATATCGAAGTACTGGTACAAATATGGCGATCCAATTAGAGACAAGTAGACAATTCTTTGCACCCTATTTCAAGGCGAATTTGCCAGTTTCTCCTGAATGGGTGATAAAGACGGTTGACTTTAAAGAATTTAAGCAATATCAAATGGGTGAAGCTTCCAGGTCCACAATTCAAGACAAAGATTTGAAAAATGTAATTCGTGTAGGATTTATCACTAATGAGAAAAAAGCGGGCTCTTTTGAGTTTGAGGTGGATTACATTGAGTTCAAGTAAATTAGATCAATGGCCTCCAAAGCCATGGCTTTGCATTAGGAACTTGCTACCAATGAGAAGACCTCAAAATCTGTCATCTACCAAAAGAAAGGTCTGGATGGAAAGAATATTCATCAATATCCCAAACTCCAGTCCTCTGTTTTGATTATATCTAAATGATAATCCGGGTTAAACTCGGGTTATTCTTTTTCGTCAATATGCTGAGATAGAACAGCAACAAAGTTTTGCGCCTTCATTCGACTTCCATGTTATCAGACCATTACTAAACCGTAGCTTTTTTCCAATTGCCTCTTGTGAACATCCAAAGTGTAAAGGCGCCAACGGACGTTTCAGATATAAAAACTGCCCAAAATACGCCCAAATACCCCCAATCCATAACTAACGCCAAGAGGTAGGCCAGCGGAATTTGGATCAGCCAGAAAAAGATCAAGTTGATCCAGGTAGGCGTTTTCGTATCGCCGGAACCGTTGAATGCCTGTACGGAAACCATCCACCATCCATAAATGAAATAAGAATAAGAAAGTATCCGCACCCATTCTCCACCTATTCGCACAACGGTAGCATCATCCGAGAAAATTCTTACCAATGATTCGTTGAAAAAGAAGTAGATCAATGAAACACCGACCAAGAAGATCATATTATACAAGCCAATTTTCCAAACCGATTTTTCGGCACGATCAGGATTACCCGCCCCCAGGTTTTGCCCCACAAGCGTGGCTGCGGCGTTTGATAAACCCCATGCCGGCATCATGGTGAACATCATTATTCTAATAGTGATGGTTGCGCCGGCCACTGCTTCGCTGCCAATATCAGCGAGAATCCGCATCAAAAAGATCCAGGCTGTCATGGCTACTATCATTTGCCCGATGCCTCCTAAAGAGGTTCGGAAAATATTTAGCATAATCTTAGCCTCAAACTTCAATTGTGAAAGTTTAGCCTTAATGTGCTTACCACCTTTAGCCAATAGCCAGAGCTGAGTAGCCACGCCAATGCCTCTGCCTACAGTGGTAGCCATGCCGGCGCCCTCTACGCCAAATGCAGGAATAGGCCCCCAACCGAAAATGAGTAGCGGGTCAAGTATAATGTTGATCCCATTGGCAATCCAGAGCACTCTCATGGCTATGGCAGCATCACCGGCGCCTCTGAAAACCGCATTAATAATAAATAGCAGAATTATAACGGCGTTACCACCTAACATCCATTGTGTGTAGCGATAACCTTCTGATACAGTCCAGGCATCGCCTCCCATGAGCGCCAGCAATTGTTTGGCAAAAAAGATACCGGCAACGGCAAAAGGAATGGAAATCAAAAGTGAGAGCAATATCGATTGAATAGCTGACCGTGCTGCATCTTCCTTGTTTTTTTCTCCTATTCTGCGCGCAATAACAGCGGTCACAGCCATGGACAGTCCTATGGCCAAAGAATAAAGCAAAAATAAATAGGTTTCGGTGAGTCCAACGGTAGCTACGGCTGAAGGACCCAACTTCCCTACAAAGTAGATATCAACAACGGCAAACGTTGATTCCATAACAAGCTCGAGAATCATAGGAACAGCAAGAAGGAAGATGGCTTTCTTTAGGCTTATGCTTGTATAGTCTGCATCTGTACCCCGAATGGCATCCTTAAGAGCTTCCCACACCGAACTCTTGGGAGCGATAGCCGCTTGTGCGTCGCTCTCATTTTGATTATTCATACTTTTTATCTTTTATCTCACACATTATGTAAGTACCTGGTAGAAAATTTATTCATCCATTACTCATGCACCCAGCATTGGTAAATGCTTTACCTTGTGATACTTAAGTGCTAAAGTAATGCAGCGCTTTAGCGCCGATGATGGCATTGGGTCATGGAGGTCCAATACTACGGCACGATTTCCTTGATATTGAAGTTCATCACCAAAAATCAACTTAAAGGTATTCACCAATTCCGTGTTACAAATGAAAAAGAGATAATACTTGTCCGGGGTATTCTTCTTCCAGTCCATTCGAATAGTACTACCGTTTTTAGTTACATAACTGGGTTCTCCCCATTTTGTGGTTTCTACGAGTTTGTCAACCCCATCGGTTTCTTCCGCAGAAGCTCGAATCAGTTGGCGTAGTTCCTGCAGTTTGTCTCTTGCCACTTCAGGATAACTCGTTAGTAAATCATTAACGATGTTGCTTTCAATAAATTCCATTTTGTCTTTGATAAGATATTAAATAAAGTTCATTAAGTAGAATGAATGCAACAATCTAATTGGGCCAACTGACAACCCTATGTCAGTAGTGTGAAGTATTTTCTAAATGTAGGCAGATCGTTGCAGCACCAGTAACTAAGAACTAATACCATTCATATAAGAAATCAGCAGGGTTAAAATAAGGACTAAGTAAATTGTAAACTATTCATTTAATTTCCGCTTGAATCAATTTAACCCTTATGTTACGTATTCTAAGACTTTTTATCATCACGTTTACCTTACCTGCACTGGTACTTGCCCAAGACTTTTCGATCTTCAAGTATCGTAATGTAGGTCCATTGCGAGGTGGGCGTGCAACTGCCGTGGCGGGTACCAAAGCGGAGCCAGGTACTTTTTATGTCGGTTATACCGGTTCAGGAGTTTGGAAATCTACTGATTACGGAACTACATGGAATAATGTATCCGATACTTTTTTCGAAACCCCATCCATTGGAGCTATCGCAGTAGATCAAAATGATCCTAATGTTGTGTACGTTGGAACTGGGTCTGATGGATTACGTAGCAATGTTATTGAAGGAAGCGGGGTGTATAAATCAGTAGATGGCGGGAAAACCTGGGAACACATTGGATTAAAGAACGTTGGACAGATTGGCGCTGTAGAAATACACCCGGATAACCACAATGTGGTATATGTTGCTGCCATAGGTAAAGCGTTTCAATCCAACGCGGAACGCGGTGTTTATAAAACCATAGATGGAGGTTTGAGCTGGGAAAAAGTGCTTTACCATTCAGATAAGGTAGGGTTTAGTGACTTGGTGTTACTGCCAGGAAACCCGGAAACGATTTTTGCCACCGCTTGGAAAGCAGAGCGCAAGCCATGGACGATCATCAGCGGTGGACCGGCCGAGGAGGGGGGTATTTACAAATCCGTAAACGGCGGTAAGAACTGGTCTAAAGTAACTTCGGGGTTACCCAATAAATTAATCGGTAAGATTGACCTCGCCATTTCTGCTGCAGATACCAAAATTATTTATGCGTTGGTGGAAGCGCCGGATAGTTTGGGAGGGGTTTATAAGTCGGTAAATCAGGGTAAATCGTTTAAGCTGGTTTCAAATAACAAAGGTCTGAGGACCAGGCCTTTTTATTATACTAATATTGAGGTGGATCCTAAAAATCCGGATAAGGTATATGTCATGGCCACCGGGTATTATCAATCGGATGACGGTGGCAAAAAATGGTCGCGAATGTCATCTCCCCACGGGGATAATCATGCCATGTGGATCAACCCCGATGATCCGGACCTATTCATTCAATCTAACGATGGCGGAGCCAACGTCACTCACAACGGAGGTCAAACCTGGTCTACTCAATTTAACCAGCCCACTGCCGAGATCTATCAAGTTGAAGTGGATGATCAGTATCCCTATTGGCTGTATGGAGGCATGCAGGATAATTACAGCACATTGGCGGTCCCCAGTAACCCACCCGGAACTATTCAAGCGTCAAATGTAGGATGGATTATGAATACGGGAGGGTGTGAGACCGGCCCTGCTGTACCCAAACCTGGAAATCACAATATCGTATATGCCAATTGTAAAGGAAGATTTGGAGTTTTTAATAAGTTAACCGGCACAGAAAAAGCCTATTATGTAGGGGCTGCTAATTTATATGGCCATAATCCAAAAGATTTGAAATATCGCTTTCAGCGTGTAGCGCCTATTCATGTTTCTCCGCACAATCCGGATGTCGTGTATCATGGTTCGCAGTTTCTGCATCGCACTATTGATGACGGTGAAACCTGGGAAACGATTTCTCCGGATTTAACAGCCTTTGAAAATGATAAGCAGGTTATTTCGGGAAGTCCGATAACGAGAGATATAACGGGAGAAGAATATTACAGTACACTTTACTCTATTCGGGAGTCACCTGTAAAACAGGGCGTGATCTGGACAGGCGCCAACGATGGCCCTGTATATGTTACTACTGATAATGGTCAAAGTTGGGATGAGGTAACTCCTAAGAAATTACCTCCGGGTGGCCGGGTTGATGCTGTGGAACCTTCGCCGCATAATCCGGCTAAGGCGTACATTGCTGTATTGCGCTACCAGCTGGGCGATACAAAGCCGTATATTTATAAGACCACCGATTACGGTAAGACCTGGGAGTTATTAACCAGTGGGGCAAATGGCATAGCCGGAGATGTGCCAGCTCGTGTTATAAGAGAGCACCCTGAAAAAGAAGGCCTACTCTTTGCCGGTACTGAAAGGGGAGTATTTGTGTCTTTTGATGACGGAAAACAATGGAGGTCGTTTCAGCAAAACCTTCCGGTAACTCCTGTCACCGATTTAAAGATCCACCGTAATGATCTGGTTCTTTCTACAATGGGTAGAGGGTTTTGGATTGCGGATGACATAAATTCATTATTATCTTTTGATCTTTCAAAAGATAATGCCCAGCTGATTGTTCCTGCCAAAGAGATCAGAAAGCGGCAGGTGTTCATGCGCGTAGGAGGTAAGAGTATACCCAACTACACATCTCCAGGTCTGACCATTGACTACTATTTAAAAGAAAAATCAAATACGGGTCTGAAGTTAGAATTGCTTGATACAAATGGCGAGGTGGTGAATACCTATTACAGCGACACCACCGGACAGAAACTTAAGACCGAAGTCATTGAAGATAT
>JBCDHA010000241.1:0-6058 GCA_038750705.1 Bacteroidota bacterium | reverse complement strand
TTGAGTGAGCCTTCTTTTAACATTCCTTCCATTATACGCTATTTTCTGATTACCTCTAAGTTATTGAATGTTCATGCTTATCAGGGCTACTTTCTTTCTATTTGTTGGTGCAAATAGGATATTTGAAAAACTATTCAATTTATAATTATGAGATACCTGATAGCGGTTCTAGTTTTTACAGGGGTTCTTGGTTGTGTTTCTCAAAAAAAATACGACGATCTACTGTCTGAAAAGCTCAATTTAGAAAAAAATCTGGTAAACGCTCAGGACAGTCTGGAGACGGCCATTGCTGATATTTCCAGACTTCGAAAACAAGTAGAAAGCCTGAAGTCAGATACAGCTGGCTTAGGAGAATACATTCGTAAAGATAGGCGCAAGCTAAGTGCACTTCAAAAAGAGCATCAACAACTACAGACGTACTACGATAATTTGCTCAATAATAGTGGTCAGTTAAGCCGTGACCTGGCCGAACAGCGGGAGCGATTATTGACACTTAGAGAAAACCTGGAACAGACCAAGAAACTCCTGGACGAACGCGAATCAAAAGTACAGGAACTCGAAGATGTACTCACCAAAAAGGACGCCGCCGTACAAGGGTTAAAAAAGAAAATAACGGATGCACTACTTAATTTTAAAGAGAATGATCTTACGGTAACAGTTAAGAACGGTAAAGTTTATGTGTCTTTGGCAGAGCAATTACTGTTTAAATCTGGCAGTACCGTTGTAGACAGTAAGGGCCAAAGCGCTTTAAAACAGCTGGCGGCGGCTGTCAGGGATCAAAATGACATTAATATCATGGTGGAAGGTCATACAGATGACGTGCCTATATCAGGAACATCACCCTACTTAAAGGATAACTGGGATTTGAGCACACTTAGAGCTACCTCTATTATCAGAATATTGGCAGGCGCCGGTATATCAACTGAGAGAATCACGGCGGCCGGCCGAGGTGAATACTTTCCTGTGGCGAGCAATGAAACAGCAACCGGTAGGCAAAAGAACAGACGCACTGAAATAATAATTACTCCTAACCTGGATGAGATTTTTGAAATACTTGAAACTAATTAAGTAAGTATTCGCCATCTCTTTCCGAGCAAGAAAACGCAGTATTTCAAGTCATTGAGAAGATAGCACTGTTAAAGGTCATGCTGAAAATTAAAACATTTGGGATAATAGCAGCACCGTTATCAGAGCGGTAACACCCTGCAGGAACGTAATTATTGAGTAACTGCGGTACGCATCTCGTACGGATAGGTCCCCAAACTGGGTAACGACCCAAAAATAGGAGTCGTTAGCGTGACTCAGCGTCATAGCTCCGGCACCAATGGCAGCTACTAAAAGGCTGAGTTCAAGGGTATTTGAAATTCCAAGTACCTGAACAAACGGTATGAGGATAGAGCTGGTAATAACGATAGCAGATGTACTTGATCCCTGGGATGTTTTTAGAATGGCAGCGAGTACGAAAGAAAACAAGATAAGACCGATAAAGCCCACATCATATTGTTGTAATACTCCCAGTAACTCACCTTTTAAGGATGTTGCCTTGAGAACAGCGCCAAAGGCGCCACCAACCCCTGTTAATACCAGAATTGGTCCGGCCTGAGCAACTCCTTCCGCCAGCCATTTGGCGTGCTGTTCTCTGGAATGGCCCAATAGCTGAGACTGAGCCGCCAAAACACCAATAAATAAGGCTACAAGTGGGTTTCCAATGAATAGTAATACTTCCGTAACTGTATTTTGGATCTTGGCCAATTTTAAGATGGAAGAAATTGTAATGAGTAGTATGGGAAGCAGTATGGGTAAGCTGGCTTGTAAAATACCAATAGAGCTTTGTTGATCGTCTTTGTCAGCATATGAAGATTCAACGTTGATATTTTTTCCTAATCTGTTGGCAAAGAAAATAGACACCAACATGACTGGGACTGCTACTATCAACCCAATCAATATCACGGTGCCCAACTGATCGCTAACACCCAAATTTCCTGCCGCTGCTATAGGTCCCGGAGTAGGAGGTACCAGGGTATGCGTTGTATACAAGCCTGCTGCTAAGCCCAGAGAAGTGGTGGCGCTGGAAACCTGCGATTTTTTAGCAATTAACTTACTAAGCTTCGACAAAATGATATACCCTGAGTCACAGAATACGGGTACACCTACCAAAAACCCCAGCACCGACATTGCTGCAACAGGTCGCTTCGTCCCAAAAAGCTGAAGCACAAATTCAGCAATTTTCTGCACTGCACCTGATTTTTCAATAAGTACACCCAGCATACTGCCAAAAACCACCAAAAGACCGATGCTGCCCAGGAGCGCACCAAAGCCTTCTGCAATTTTATTGATTACTACGCCAGGCGCCAGTTCAAGAGCAAGACCTGTTAACACAGTCACTGTGAGTAAACCAATGGCCGGGTGGATTTTGAGAATTGAGGTACTAAGGATGATCAGAACAACAGCGGCAGCCAGGACTATTAAGATAAAGAGTAGGGAACTCACATTGAATAAATCAGTGAGTTTTAAATATAGTTGTTTTTTACTGGCGTCCGAGAAAAGATTTTTGAATTTGGAATCATTCACTAAAAAAACCTTTAAATTCCGTAAAGGAAAGTTCTCAGCAGGGTAGTTTCAGCTTTGAAGAAAAATCTTCCCGAGCACTCTAAAGGCGCCTACTCCTGTTTGAAAAATTTAGTTGGAAATCATTTTAAAAACTTGAAAAGTCTAACTAAACGAATGTTTTCTTAATTTTCAATAACACTAATCAGTAGTTGACAGTAAGTGAAAAAGCCACGACACTTTCACGTATTTTCTTATGGCTCTAATATGCTTATTGATAGAATGAGAAATCGTGTTTCTACCGTTGAGCCGATTGGATTGTACAAGTTAAGGGGTTTTGAACTAGTATTTAACAAAGCCGGTAAGGACGGTTCAGCAAAAGCCAACGTGAGGCCATCCCATAGTTCTTCTACTGTACATGGTGTAATTCAAAGATTCGACCTTCAACAAAAACCGTTACTTGATGCAGCGGAAGGGCTGGGCAGAGGATATGACCTTATGAGTTTCCGTGCCATTCTAGGCAATCGCAATGTTGAGGTGCACTATTACATCGCAAGAGATTCAAGGTATCTGACCAAAGGAGTTCCATTTGACTGGTATTGGTATTATGTTTACTACGGCGCCTTAGAAAACCAATTACCTGACTTTCATTTAGAAACTATCCAGAAAGTTCCTTTTGGGGCAGACCAAAATATTCAAAGGAGAAAATACCATCACAAGGTATTAGAGCGCTTTAGAAAAGTCCATTCGTTGTAATGTGGTCATCCGGACCCACAGTTATAAGTTTCGATAACCTGTATATCAGTGGTGAATATTTTGATGAGGGCGTAACCTTATACATAACTCTTCGTTATACTTTGGTATTCTATGTATTATGATTTTAAAGTATGATCTCTAAAAACCTTACCGCGGCTTCAACCAAGCCTATTATTCTTGGTATCCTGAAACAAGGAACGAGTTATGGCTACCTTATCATCAAAAAAATAAAAGAACTGTCAGATGGTAAAATGAAATATTCCGATGGTATGCTCTATCCGGTTCTGCACAAGCTTGAGAAGGACGGTCTCATTGTATCTAAATGGGTAATGGAAGATAGCTCTGCGCGGCCCAGGAAGTATTATGAAATAACGGAAGCCGGCAAGCAAGAGTTAGCACAGGAACAGCAGCAATGGTCTCAGGTGAATGCTGTGCTCAATGCTATTTGGGATATAAAACCATTAACTAGTTGATCCATGTTCGATTTAGAAAAAGCTATAAAACAATGGTTAAAGCAATTTCGAAAGCATAGGGCATTTGAAACTGCGTCTATACGTGAGATGGAGCTACATCTGAGAGATCATATTGATGACCTAATCAGAGAAGGTCACTCAGAGAGATCAGCTTTTGACACCGCCGTGGCAGACTTTGGAGAGGTGCCCAATATGGCTGATGAAGAATTCCTGAACCATCGCCCACATAACATAACTTCAAGGCTTGGACTGACCATGTACCGGAATTATTTAAAGGTGGCTTTGAGGGGCTTCACCAAACAACCCTTTTTTACTTTTCTCAATACGTTCGGCCTCGCGGTTGGAATGGCCGGAGGTTTACTAATTTCCCTGTTCATATATGACGAGTTGAGTTACGATAAGGCTAACGTCTTTGCCGATGCAGAACGAATCTACAGGGTCCATATTGATAATAAAACTGCGGGTGAAGTCACCAAACATGCGGCTGTTTCCGGGCCGCTGGCCGATGTAATTAGACAGGATTACCCACACCAGGAGCTAGTTGTCAGGTTTAGAGAGGTAGCCAGTGTTCTTTTAAAAAAGGAGGAAGATGACTTGAATACAAAGGAAGACAAAGTGACGGCCGTTGATACTACCTTCTTTGAGATGTTTGGATTAACACTTTTGCAAGGAGACCCGAATACAGCTTTGGAGCAACCCAAATCACTGGTTTTGACCAAAAAAGCAGCAGAAGATTATTTTGGAACCCCGGAAGCTCTGGGCAAATCCTTGTTGGTGGATGATGGTGACGAATACCTTGTTACAGGCGTGGTTGAAGATATGCCGAAAAACTCTTTCTTAAGGGATTATAGAATTTTCATATCCTTATCCAGTTACGAGAATTCAAAGAGCCTGGCTTGGAATAACTGGAGCTTCCCAACTTTTGTAAAGTTGAGAAAGGAGGCCCATTCACAACACCTGAAAGACTATCTGGCTACAGTTACCGAACGCTATTTAATTCCATGGGCAATGACGTTTGTACCAGGTTTGACCGTCGAAAGTGCCAGGGCCGCTAATCAGGAAACAGGCAACTATTTAAATTTCGGAGCCATGCCCCTAACTGATATACACCTCCATTCAAGAGACAGGGAAAGTGAATTCAACATAAATAGTGATATCCAAAATGTGTACATATTATCAGCCATTGGGTTCTTTCTAATTCTACTCGCTTCTGTCAATTTCATGAACCTTTCTACGGCTTATTCTCTGAAAAGAGCCAAAGAGGTAGGAGTGCGTAAAACTTTAGGTTCGAGTAGATTTGGCCTTATTAGACAATTTCTTACTGAGGCCGGGGTAATTTCCTTTTTATCTTTAGGGCTGGCTATGGTTATCGTTTTAATGGCGCTACCCTACTTCAATGAACTGGCGGGTAAGCAAATAGCGGTTCCCTTCCAAAATCCGATTTTCTGGATTGTTCTGACTCTTTCAACAATTGCATTGGCATTTCTTTCAGGTAGTTATCCGGCGTTTATGTTGTCACGTTTCAAATCAGCAGAAGTCCTGAAGAGCTCTCAAAAGCGAGGTGGCGGTGGTCGTGTTAGAAATGTCCTCGTTGTTTTCCAATTCTCGATTTCCGTATTTTTGATTGTGGGAACCCTTGTGGTTTATCAACAATTGAATTTTATTCAAAACAAAGATCTGGGTTATAGAAAGGATCAAATATTAATTATTGACAACGTAAATGCTGCCGGGTCTCAGAGAGAAGCCTTAAAACAAGAAGTTAAGAAGATAAGCAATGTTACTTCGGTTTCACTTAGCAGTTTTCTGCCCACACCTTCAACTCGTAATGGCACTACCTTTTTTCGGGAAGGCATGCTCGAATCAATTGACGCCGTGATTATTGGTAACTGGAGAATTGATTATGATTATATTTCCACGCTAAATCTGGAGCTCATTGAAGGGCGAAACTTTAATCGAGAGTTTGCCACAGATTCCGGCGCATTGATAATTAATGAGTCAGCGCTACCTATGTTTGGCGTTTCTGCTAAAGAGGCCATTGGTATGAGGGTGACAAATGATTTCCACAGGCCGGATAAAGAGAATATGAAATTCTACACGGTCATAGGAGTGGTAAAGAATTTTCATTTCGAATCACTGAGAAATAATATCAACGGCCTTAGTTTTCGTCTTGGGCAAGATGCAAAAAGAATGATGGTTAAGCTGGAAGCCGGAGAATTTTCTCGGCCCATTTCAGACATAGAGAAGATCTGGAAAAAAATATGTCCCGGACAACCCTTTAACTA
>JBCDHA010000240.1:0-6106 GCA_038750705.1 Bacteroidota bacterium | reverse complement strand
GGATAGCCTTCTTTTTCTTGGTAAGCAATAGAGGCGCCTAGTTTCTGTAAGGCTTCAACTAATATTTTAATGGGTCGTTCACACATCCGTTTGGTGCCTGTAAGAACTTTATTTTGACCAGTCACAGCCAAATAAGCGGTTAGAAACCGCATAGTCGTTCCGGCGTCGATAACATCCAAAACGCTTTCAGTGCTGGATAGAAGTCGATTCATGGTTTGTGTATCTCTTGCTTCAGATAAGTTACCTATCAACGCAGGAGCACTACTTAGCGCATTGACAATTAACGCTCTATTAGCTATGCTTTTAGAAGCAGGTAGATTTATGCTTGCACTGATAGGCGATGTATTTCTGTCAATAATAATTTTTGTCAATTTCAAATAATGTTTTGGTGGCGGTTACAACTTAATGGAACAAAAAAACGTTATTTCCTTATATCAAGCCATAGATTGGTATGCTTTATGCTTGCCAAATGGATAATAAAATAAAAATATGAATAGAACAGGAAAATGGGGTCTTGCATTAGGACTAGCGACCGGCGCTGTTTTAGCTCTAACTTTAACTACTCGCCCTGGTAAAAAAAACAGAAGTGAGTATATGAAAAAAGCAGCTAATGCAGATGTTAAAGCTACTCCGTTGTCTAATGATGACTCTGAAATTCACTACGTATAATTGGCGTAATAACGCAAACTTGCCTTCACCTCTTCTGAGGTGAGTTGAATGTCCCATCCGGCACTTCCAATTCCATCAAGAAGTGCTGCAAAGATTCTATTGCCCTTATTCTTCTTGTCTTGAATAGCATAAGAAAGAATCTCTTCAATTTCGTCAGCTTCTATGTTTATGCGGGTGAATTTTGAATCGATGTATTCTTCAATCGCATCTCTTTCATATTCAGTGATCATTTTTTTTTGATAGCTAAGTTGAGTCTCAGCTATCATGCCCAGTGCCACCGCTTCGCCGTGCAGTATTCGCTTACCATTGAGCATACGATAGCTTTCTACAGCATGGCCTACGGTATGGCCAAAATTTAATATTTTTCGCTTTCCGCCTTCCAGTGGGTCTTCTTCCACTATTTTCTTTTTGATTTCGACCGAGTGACGGATAGTATCGAGCCAATTAATGTCGTCTAATTGTAATTTATTAAGTCTATTCCAATTGTCGATATCCGCAATCAGATTATGCTTAATCACCTCTGCAAACCCTGAGGTGAGTTCGTTTTTTGGCAGTGACCTTAAAAATACCGGATCAACAATTACCTGGTCGGGTTCACTGAATAAACCTATATGGTTTTTTAGCCCTTCAAAGTCGATTCCTAGCTTCCCCCCTATACTAGCGTCTACCTGAGCCAGTAACGTGGTGGGTAAATTAATAAATTGAAGGCCACGCTTATAGGTACGGGCACAAAAACCACCCATATCACCTATTACACCGCCACCGAGATTTATTAAAAGCCCTTTCCTGTCAAAAGCATGCTCTGTCAACATCTTCCAAATACTAGAGCAGGTTTCAATGGTCTTAAACTCCTCGCCACTATTGATCTGAATGACACTGTGCGGCGGTAATACATTTTCTATTATAGGGTAACAATGAGTCAGAGTATTCTCATCCACCAGCACAGCAAGTTGGGTGAAGTTGATCTCTGATAACGTCTGTTGCAACTGCGCATTGGCCTGATCAGTTATCACGATCTTTTCAAGACTCATTTCTTCGTTTTGTTAAAGATTTCAGTTTGTCGCTTAATAGAATCGGCATGAATCAAGGTGTAAATCTCTTCTATAAAGTCAACACTTAGGCCAACTGCCTGGCTCCATTTCTTTCTTGTTCTTAAAATTTCATTCCATCTCTCAAGCTGTAGAATGGCGACGTTATTTTGCTCTTTATAGTCCCCAATCTCTTCTATTAGTTTCATCCTTGAGGTGAGATTTTCAATAATGTCATGATCAATACTATCTATCTTATTTCTTAGCTCATCCAGTTTGCTTTGGAAGAATACATCATCGATGCGGTTATTTCTAATTTGAAGATTCGTGACAATATCTTTCAGTTGACCAGGAGTAACCTGCTGTTTTGGGTCGCTTAGTGCTTTAGGCGGATTTGGATGGGTTTCAATCATCAAACCGTCATATCTTAAGTCCAGAGCCTTTTGGCTGATATCAAATATCATTGAGCTATCCCCCCCAATGTGGCTAGGGTCGCAAATAAGAGGGATATGGGGTAAAGATCTTTTTAGTTCTATAGCAATTTGCCAAAGCGGCTGATTTCTATATTCTGTTTTTTTGAAGGCGCTGAAGCCCCTATGAATAGCGCCAACTTTGGACAGCCCCACATTGGTAAGCCGCTCAATACCTCCCATCCAAAGATCCAAATCCGGATTTATCGGATTTTTAATTAGAACGGGAATGTCAGAGCCCTTTAGAGCTTCTGCTATTTCCTGGACGGAGAAAGGATTCACTGAAGTTCGCGCTCCTATCCAGACCATATCAATACCGTTCTTAAGTGCCAGGTCCACATGTTTGCCACTCGCCACTTCAATGGCAAATTGAACATCTGTCTCTTGCTTTATTTCCTGAATCCAGGATAGAGCCTCTTTTCCCACACCTTCAAAATTATTAGGGCGTGTTCTTGGTTTCCATATGCCTGCCCTTACCGTGGTAATGCCCAAAGCATGAACAGCAAGTGCTGTCTCACGCAACTGTTCAAAAGATTCAGCGCTACAAGGACCGGCAATAAGCCAGGGGTTCTGTTTGTCTTTTCTCCACATTTCTTTCATCAACACAACTTAGGATAGCTACCCAGCCACTTAATTTGATCTTCGTTCACCGCAAGTACTTTCTGTATTTCAGCATTGTCTATGTGGCCATCAAATTCAATAAAAAACCAATATTTGAATTTTTTTCCGTCTTTAGCCGGGTAGCTCTCGATCTTGGTGAAGTTAACGCCGGCCTCATGAAACTTTTGTAAGAATTTAACCAAGCTGCCCGGCTTATCTGATATGCGAGCCAATATCGTGGTCTTATCGCTTTCGCTGATCATATTTTTGTATTCACTGCTGATGATCAGGAAGCGAGTATAATTATCAGCACTGTCCTGAATGTTCTCAAAAAGAATAGGAAGGTTATACATCTTGGCAGCAATATGAGAGCAAATAGAAGCAGAATTCTTGGTTTGCGAAGCCAGTTGAGCCGCCCTTGAGGTAGATTCTACAGGTATCATTACGGCGTTGTTGCTGATATACTCTTTTAGAAACTTAGCGCATTGGCGGAAAGCAATGTCTTTTGAATATATATGGGTGATTTCACCAATATTCTCATTCAGCGAGCCGAATGAGAAGTGAATGGGCATAGGTACTTCCGCTACAATGTTGATGGTGGTAGAACTGAGCTGGCTCATAGTTTCACCCACTATCCCCTGTTGATTATTTTCAATCGGAACAACACCATATTTAACCCGGTCAGAGGTTACTGCTTCAAAAACAGATTGAATATTTTTCAGCGGAAGGTATTCACTCATAGCGCCGAACCTTTCCTCTGCGGCCTGGTGTGTAAAACTTCCTTCAGGGCCCAGGTATGCCACCTTTTCCGGTAGTTCGATATTCCTGCTTACCGCAAAAATTTCCAAAAAAATAGCCTCTATTGCCTGCCGGTTAAGTTTACCGGTATTGATTTGTGATAATCGCTGAATAATCGCCTTTTCTCGCTCGGGGCGGTAGATGGATGAGTTTGAATTTTTTTTGACTTGGCCTACTTCTTTCACTAAATCCATGCGTTGATTCAATAGCTCCAGAAGTTTTTGATCTATATCATCAATATTACCACGAATTTTATCTAGTATTTCGGCCTCTTTCATGCTCAGCTAAAGATATTTATAAATAAAACAAAAGCTTCAATAAAGGGTTAATTTATATCTTTAGGCCAATTTTTTGAGCATATATGCAGTTAAAGTCTAACGTATCTTTTGACGATACTTCTATCGCTTTTCAGGCGAAATCGGATAAAGCCCTTCGAAAAGCCCACTTGTTGTTTTCAGTGGTCAACAGCCCACTTGTTAGTCGTCTGGCTACCGGATCAGTAAAGCTAGGCTTGATGTTAAGGCTACCCTTAACATCCATTATTAAAAATACAGTATTCGAGCATTTTTGCGGAGGAGAAACTATTGAAGAGAGCACTGCTACGGTTGCTGAATTAGGTAAGTACAACATAGGTACCATTCTGGACTATTCAGTGGAGGGTGAAGATAATGAGAAGAGTTTCGATTTTACTTGCAATGAGATTGTTCGCAACATAGAGGAAGCCGCTGTAAATGATCATATTCCATTCTCGGTATTTAAAATGACAGGCATTGCCAGTACACACCTGCTTAAAAAGGTTCAGGAGGGAGGTACTTTAACGGAAGCTGAGCACCAGGCTTTTTCCAGGGTTAAGGAAAGGATGGATAAAATTTGTTCCGGAGCTTTTAAAAAAAATGTACCGGTGCTTGTGGATGCTGAAGAAAGCTGGATTCAGGATACTATCGATCAGCTCGCCTATAGTATGATGAAGAGGTTTAACAAAAAGAGGGCGATTGTCTATAACACTTACCAAATGTATCGTTCGGATATGCTGTCGAATTTGAAGAAGGCTTTTCATTATTCGGCTATGGATAATTATTATCTTGGGGCAAAACTGGTTAGGGGCGCTTACATGGAAAAAGAAAGGGAAAGAGCGGAAAAGAAGGGATACCCCAGCCCCATTCACCCTACAAAAAAGAATACAGACGATGCTTACAATAAGGGACTGGCCTATTGTGTGGATAATAAGCAAAGAGTATACCTGATTAATGGTTCGCACAATGAGTATAGCAATTACTACCTTGCACTATTAATGGAGAAATACAATCTTGCTAATGACGACCCCAGAATGTGGTTTGCTCAGTTATATGGAATGAGCGAGAATATTTCTTTCAATCTGGCAAAAGCCGGTTACAACGTAGCCAAGTATGTGCCTTATGGTCCGGTGAAAGCGGTGATGCCGTACCTGTTTCGCAGGGCAGATGAAAATACTTCTGTAGCCGGACAGAGCAGTAGAGAGTTGACTCTGATTCGTAAGGAGTTGAAGAAAAGAAAAATGCACGGATAGCTTATTCATTGAGAATGACAAATTCAACTCTTCGATTAATTTCACGCCCTTCTTCAGTAGTGTTTTCGGCTTTAGGCAGGGTTTCACCGAATCCTAATGAGCGAAGCCTTTTTGAATCAATTCCCTTTTGAACCAAATAATCTTTTACGGCGAGGGCTCTTTTTTCAGAAAGTACTTGATTATAGTTTTCAGTGCCTATTGAGCACGTGTGACCATCCAACTGTATTTCTACTTTTTTATTCTTGGCCATGAAATTAGATACTCTATCCAGCTGCGGGAATGATTCAGGCTTCAACTTTGCTTTATCAAACTCAAAGTATATATGACTAAGTGGCACTCTGATTCCTTTTTCAATAGGGATCAGATTTAGATCATAGTTTAGAGTGTCGCTTTCATACGCTGGGTTTAGGTCGATTATATGACTGTCAACAGACAAAAAGTTATCAGCCTCAGCTTTGATTTCATACACCCGTCCATTTGGAAGAACAAAACTAAAACCGCCGGTACTGTCCCCTAATTGGCTAAAAACAATTTCACCCGTTTCATGCTCTAACACTTTTAATTTTGCAAAGGGAACAAGTTCAGAATTTTGCTGATTTAGGACTTTCACATTAACTCTTACTACAGGTTCCGGTAGTTGATATATAGGTAACTGCAGATAATAGATATCAGCATCTTCTCCATCTCCCTTTGTGTAATAGGCGTATTTGCGATCAGTTGAGAGCACAAAGAACATGTCATCTAACTCAGAATTTATGGTTGGGCCAAGGTTTTCCGGCTCACTCCAATTTGTCCACGAGTTATCGAGCCGTTTGGTAATGTAAATGTCGCTACCACCGAACCCAAGGTGCCCTTTTGATGAGAAATACAGTGTTTTGCCGTCCTCTGCCAGGAAGGGGGCAAAGTCCTCATCAGAGGTATTGATTGTTTTACCAAGGTTTTTTGGAGTCGACCATTTGCCATTATCCTTCAAAAAACTAACATAAAGATCCCTT
>JBCDHA010000239.1:0-6138 GCA_038750705.1 Bacteroidota bacterium | reverse complement strand
CCACCTGTTCCTCCGTTTTGATCATTATAAAGGCCGCCTGCCGGGTAAAGCCCTAGTAGAGATTGTGAATTTTGCTGTGCAAAACTTGCATTAGGACCAACGGCGCCAAAGCGAAAGGATACAAACAACCCATCGTCCGTGTCATCCTCGAAATCTGTAGGATTTTGAGCCGTACTGCCGGATGTTAGTTGATTAAACCAGTAATAGTTTATTCTTGGATCGTTCAATGACTGCATCCTTTGATAGAAAAACGGGCTAATACTCATTTCTCTGCTCGCCGCTGCCCAATTAGTCTGATATGCCGGGTTTTGGTTTTGCGGAGCCTGACTTGTGCCATAGTTAAACTGAAAATCATCGGCAGAACTTGAAATAAAATTACCATCTGCAATTATTTGATTTACAGCATTCGCATCGTACATTGAAGTCAGCCTTACATTTAGGTAAAGCTTTAACTTAATTGTATTCGCTAAGCGTATCCACTGCGCAATGTTTCCATTATAAAATACGTCATCGCCGGCAGGTGATAAAGTGGACTCTTTATTCAGATTTTCGATAGCCTCATCAAGCACCAGAAACAAATCTGTATAAATGGATTGCCCGTCGTCATAGGTGGGTCGAAAATTTTCACTTCCTATTAGCGCTTCGAAATAAGGTACATCTCCCCAAACGTCTACCATAGCCCCAAACGTGAAAGACTTCAGGATTTGTGCTACACCCACATAATGCCAGGCTTCTGATTCAGTTCCTTTTTCAATAACAGACTCCAGGTCTCTAAGGCCGTTGGCATACAGGAAAGTCCAGTCATTGGTAAAAGAGTTTCCTGTAAGAGCATATTGATCCACTCTGAAGTTTACCATTTGATGCGAAAAAACAGATGCTGCGTTGCTGATGCCACCGGTCACTTGTGACAATCTGAAAGCAATTCCAGCCTGACCCGAAGGCAATATCTGAGTAAGCGGAGCATCAAGAGGATTACTAGGGTCCTGGTTGATGTCTAAACCATCCTCGCAAGATATGCCAACCAGCATGATCATTGCGGCTATTATAATTTTTGATATTTTTTTCATGATAATCTTTCCTGAATTATAAGGTGAGCTTAACGTTAAAACCGTACCTTCTGGTGGAAGGAACATAAGTTCTTTGTTCAAAACCCTGCGCGTTGGTAGCGCCGAATGTATTTGTTTCCGGGTCAAAATTCATGTGCTCCGGAAAGCCGGGTGCAAAGAACCACAAATTACGCCCTGAAAGAGATAGTTCAACTGAACCAAAAGGAAGCGATTCGAGCAACTTGTCAGGAAGCCGGTAGGAAAGTGATACTTCTCTTAATCTATATACTGTAGCATCGTAAACATCATCCTCTGCTAGTCCTCCTAATCCATAATTGTTGAAATAGAGGTCATTTGTATTAATCTGGATATTATTAACGGTTTTATTTCCTTCAGCATCTCGTAACGGCTCTCCTGTATTTGCGTCTCCAAACACGCCCGGTATTACCACCGAAGCATCACGATTCTCCGTATCTCTTGTTGCTCCTCTTCCAAATAATGATCTTACCGTGCTGGAATAAAGGTCTCCACCCTCTCTCCAATCAAAAAGTACTCTTAGGCTGAGCCCTTTGTAGGTAAAAGTATTTGTTAAGCCTAAAATAAAGTCCGGATTAGGATCACCAACAATTTCAGTCTCATTGGCCGCAATTTTGAAACCTGTTGTGGGGTCAATTAGAAGATTACCCTCGTCATCTCTTGCATTAACAGACCCTTGTAACACACCATACGGCTCACCGGGGATCAAAACCACTCTTGGATCTCCAAAGCCCGCAGCTATAACTAATTGTTGGTTATCCCCAATATCAACTACCTCATTTTTATTGTGGGTGAAGTTTCCATAAATATCCCAGGTAAAGCCTTTACTTGTACTTACGGGCACTAAATCAAGTCCTATTTCCACACCCTCGTTTGTAATCTCACCTACGTTTGTCACCTGGCTTGTGAAACCAGAGGCAGCGGGAACGGTTACCGAAACAATCTGATCTGTTGTTTTTCGGTCGTAATATGTAAAGTCTAGTCCAATTCGATCATTAAAGAATTTTAAGGAGGTTCCAAGTTCAATTTCCTTGGTGAATTCCGGAGTTAATTCCGGATTACCAAGTACGTTTCCCTGGGAAGCGGCAGACACATTATTGGCTGTTGCGGTATTAAGAGGAAATGCCAGACCATTCGCGTTATTTCCTAAAGATGGATTTGTTGTGAATATTGGATCTATACTGTAAGGAGCGGCATCGTTACCCACTTTTGACCAACCGGCCCGTATCTTACCAAAGCTCAGGATGTTTCCGCCAACGTTAAACGCTTCTGTAAATATAAAGGAAGAGCTAACTGCCGGATAGAAGAAGCTACGGTTATCTTCAGGAAGCGTGGAAGACCAATCATTTCTGCCGGTCAAGTTAAGGAAGAGGTAATCTTTATAACCAATTGAAACATCTCCAAACAGGCCAATGAGTCGCCTTTTACTATTACCCAGATCCCCGGGACTAACCAGGTTTGAAGTATTTGAAAGGTCTGTGATACCACGAGAAACAATTGTGGTACCTGTAACCGTCTGGTTATCAAACCTTCTTTGGTTGAAGTTCTGGCCTATTGTAGCATTAACATCAATATCTTCATTTATGTCCTTGCTGATAGTTAGTATAAAGTTAGATTCTATTTCCTGCCAGAAATACCTATCATTAATAATTTCACCCACACTATTGCGACCAACAGAGCCCGCACCTACCTCTTGAAAACGGTTATCGGTATATTGATTTATACCAATTTTGTAGCTGGCCGTGAGCCATTCGGTAATGTCATAAGAAAAGTTAACATTGCCGACAAATCTATGTACCTCACTTGTGAAGCTACTGTTCTCAAGAGTCCAGTAAGGATTATCTGCATTTACGGGAAATGCATTACCTCCTGTTATTGGATTTGTGAATGGCAACACATCAAAGTCCTGAACCGGCCAGGCTCTATTCAACCATAAAAGACGGGAGGTCAAAGATGTAGCACCCACGGCGTTTCCTGAGAGTGGTGGGCTAACCTGATTGGTTTGGGTGTATGAAAAGTTACCACCTGCAATAAGGCCATTGTCCAATATTGACCTGCCTCCCAAACTGATTGTAGTTCGGTCAAACTCCGTGGTAGGGATAAATCCATCTTGCTCAGTTCTTGAAAGCACCAAACTCATATTCCCCTTTTCGCCTCCGGCGTTAATAGCCACACTATTTTCTAACACATATCCTGTTTCAAAGAAATCCTCAACATTATCCGGGTAAGCCTGATAGGGAACGTTAACTGCACCTGTCACATTTCCGTTTTCATCAAAAGTGGAAAATTGCGGAAACGCATTAGGCTGGCCTGCCGCCCCACCATACCAATGTGGAATTGAATCTAAATCAGAAAATTTTGGGCCCCATGAGCCATTAACGTTTCCATAGTCACCATCTGAGCCCGCACCATAAGTATTTTGATAATCGGGTAGATTGGCTACATCTTCAAAAGAATAGGAAGAATTGATAACCACTTCTAACCCTTTTCTCGATGCTCTGCCCGAAGCTCCTTTAGTGGTAATTAAAACAACACCATTGGCGGCCCTTGAACCATAGAGCGCCGCTGCGGCACCACCTTTAAGGACTGTCATGGACTCTATAGTATTTGGATCCAGATCGGAAATTCTACTCGAATAACTTGCTCCGTTAGCAAGTTGGCTACCTGTAGAACTTTGACCTGAAGCATAGGGGATACCATCTACTACGAACAAAGGTCCATTGTTACCAAGAGCCGAAGAATTTCCCCGAATGGTAACTCTGGTAGAGGCGCCGGGTAAAGCACTGGAACCTTGAATAAATACCCCTGGCACCTTACTTTGAAGAGACCTAACGGCATCCGGCTCTGATATTTGCTGTACCTGATCAGAAGTCACGTTCGCAACGGAATATCCTAATGCCTTAACGTTCCTCTCGATACCTTGAGCTGTAACTACTACCTCACTAAGTTGAGTGATATCCTGTGCCATTTGGATATCAATAACTGACCTGTTCCCTACATCAATCTCTTGCGAGCTTAGCCCGATAAAAGAAAAAACTAGGGTTCCAGCACCTTGTGGAATAGAAATAGCATAGTTCCCATCAATATCGGTAACCGTACCTATTGATGTGCCTTTCAACACCACATTGACACCTGGTAAAGATTGTCCGTCATCAACGGATGTCACTTTACCAGTTACTGTTCGATCTTGAGCTTGAATGTCGGAAATACCAACAATCATGGTCAAAGCGAAACAAAAGAGTAAAAACTTCTTCATACTGATTTGATTAAGTTAAAATTGAATTTTCAGTCTGAAGAGAACTCGAGGCATATGACAGCCTAAAAGTCAATACAGACCTTACTCCAAAGGTGAGCAAGGGGGGGATAAAGAAACTCCCCCAAAATGATGGGTATTTTGGGGGAGTTTATGCCTCAAAATGAGTGCAATAGGGGAATATCGATACCGATTTAGATCAGTTTGTCCTTGGTAGCTTTAGCTATAGCTTCGGATTTACTATTAACCTGAAGCTTAGAGTAAATATTCTTAATGTGAGACTTTGCAGTTTCCTTTGTTATAAATAGCTCCTGTGCAATCATGCTGTAGCTCTTACCTTTTGATAATAATTCCAAAACTTGTGTTTCTCGGTTGGAGAGCGGGGAATTCGGATTTTTCTGAAATGAATTAACTACCATCTTGGCAATTTTAGAGCTCATTGGAGCCCCGCCATTCTTGACCTCATCGATAGCATCCAACAGCTGCGAATGGCTGGTATTTTTAGTAATGTAACCACTTGCTCCTGCTACCAATGCCTGGAATACCAACTCACTATTCTCGTAAATAGTGTTTACTATGAGTTCAATGTTTGGATGCGACTTTTTAATAATTGAAATTGCCTCGATACCGTTCATTCCCGGTAATTCCAAATCCATTAGAATGATTTCAGGAGTGTCTTTCTTTAAATTTTTGATAGCCTCTTCAGCATTGTCATAGGAGTTTACCACGTAATAATTGCTCACACTGTTAATGATTAGAGCAAAGCCCTCCCTTACAGCATCATTGTCTTCTACGATGACTATTCGAGATCTAAAATAGTTGTTCATGTCGTGTTGATTAAAAAATTTTGACCTTATTGTTCTTCAGTTCTGATCGAATAGTTGCTTTAAATTCAATACAAATTCCAACACCCTCGTTACCTTGATGTATGTCCAGGTTTCCTCCAATCTGATCCGCTCTACTCTTCATGTTGCGAAAGCCATGGCCTCGACTGACAGAGTCCAATTGGGTTCCGACGCCATTGTCCCATACCTTTATTACGAATCCATTGGTAATCAGGTTCAAGTCCAAGTGTACCTCCGAGGCATAAGAATGCTTTAAGGCATTGGTCATTGCCTCTTTAAATATCAATACCATTTGGCGGCTCCACCCCGAAGGTAATGGCAAATCACCAAACTCTTTGGTAGATGAGTAAAATTCTATTGTAGTATTTTCAAAGAGTTCTTCACCGAAATCTTTGATATAGGTATATATTTCATTCAAATTATCACTCTCAGGGTCAATGGACCATATGAAATCTTTTGTCCCGTTGAAAAGTGATTTTGTATGCTTTTCGATGTTCTCAAGCAGATCGTTAATTTCCTGAGACTTATCTTTTAACTTAAGCCCAATTAAATTTGTAAACACAGTGATACTGGCCAGTTGATTACCCATATTATCATGAAAATCACGAGCCATCCGTTTTCGAACTTTAACCAGTTCCTCGGCCCTTATGCGTTCTACAGTAAGTACCTTATCCAGGTTTTTTTTAATACGATAATCATTGAAAAGTTTGATGACAAAAATTGTGATAAGACCTGTTATAACATAAAACCACACTTCTTGCCAAAACGGAGGAACAATACTGATTTTCATCTGTGCCGGACTATCGGACCATACAGCATCACTATTTGCAGCACGCACCTCAAATACATAGTTACCAGATGAGAGATTAGTATATACCGCTTCTCTCTTTTTTGTTATTGGACTCCAATCATCAAGCCCCACTAGTCTATATTGATACATTACCGCGCCCGGATTGGT